>JAEZTD010000188.1 GCA_023443705.1 Bacillota bacterium
GCGAACTCCCAGTCGCGCTCGTCGTGGCCGGGCACGGCCATGATCGCGCCGGTGCCGTAGCCCATCAGCACATAGTCCGACACCCACACCGGGATGGGGCTGGCGGTCACCGGGTTTGTGGCCGTAATGCCCTTTATCGCCACGCCGGTCTTGTCCTTTGAGAGCTCGGTGCGCTCAAAGTCCGACTTTTTGGAGGCGGCGTCGCGGTAGGCGGCGATTTCGGCGTAGTTCTCGATCTCACCTTTATGCGCTTCGATCAGCGGGTGCTCCGGCGAGAGGACCATGTAGGTCGCGCCGAAGAGCGTATCAGGCCGGGTGGTGTACACCCTAAGCGCTTCGCCCGTGGAGAGCGTGAAGTCCACTTCCGCGCCCTCGCTGCGGCCGATCCAGTTGCGCTGCTGCAGCTTGACCTTTTCGATGAAGTCCACGTCGTCGAGGCCGTCCAGGAGCTTCTGGGCGTAGGACGTGATCTTCAGCATCCACTGGCTTTTTACCTTGCGGACGACCGTGCCGCCGCAGCGCTCGCACGCGCCGCCGACGACTTCTTCGTTGGCGAGGCCCACCTTGCAGCTGGTACACCAGTTGATGGGCATCTCGCTTTTGTAGGCGAGGCCGTGCTCGAACAGCTTGAGGAAGATGAACTGTGTCCACTTGTAGTAGGCGGGGTCGGTGGTATTGACCTCGCGGGAATAATCAAACGAGAAGCCCAGCCGCTTCAGCTGTTCGCGGAAGTGGTCGACGTTGTTCTTGGTGACGATCGCGGGGTGGATGTGGTTCTTGATCGCGAAATTCTCCGTCGGCAGGCCGAAGGCGTCGTAGCCGATGGGGAAGAGCACGTTGTAGCCTTCCATGCGCCGCTTCCGCGCGATGATGTCCATCGCGGTGTTTGAGCGCGGGTGCCCCACGTGCAAACCGGCGCCGGAAGGGTAGGGGAACTCAATCAGCGGATAGAATTTGGGTTTTTCATGGCTGGACTCGGCTTTGAACGCACCCGTCTCTTCCCAGTGCGCCTGCCACTTGGCCTCGATGGCCGACGGATCGTAGGACGGAAACTCCTTCATAAGATGCCTCCAAAAATAATCGCCTTCCCGCTCCGAGGAGAGGAAGGCGAGTGATCCTTTCGCGGAAACGGACCGGACTTATGCCGCCGGGGTCGCGGCGGGCGCCTCGGTCGCTAGCGCCTCGGCGGTGGGGGCGGCCTCGGTGGCTGCGGGCGCTTCGGTCACGGCGGCTTCGGCCGTCTCTTCCGGCGCGGCGGTTTCGGCGGCGGGCTCTACGGTGGCGACCGGCGTTACCGTGGTGGTGGTGCCCGTTCCGAAGCGATTGTAGGTGGCCGCGAGGACGATGACCAGCACGGTGAATACGGCCGCGGAGATCTTGGTGATCATCTGCAGCTTGCCTTCATAGCTCCGGGCCTTGGCTTTTCCAAAGAAGGTCTCCGCGCCGCCGCCAATCGCACCAAGACCGGCACGATTGCCCTGCTGCATCAGAACCGAGACGATGAGCACGATGGCCACGAGGATGATGACAATGTTGATGATCAACATGAAAGCTGCCATGAAGAACCCTCCTTAGAAATGTGACAACGCATACCATGCGTAAGCCAAATTAGTATAGCACAACCCTTCCGGCTTGACAACACAATTTTTGTGAAAATCCCGCGATCGGAGCAGTTTTTGCGAAAACCCGCGAGGCTTTTGCCTTTATTCTCTGACGCGCGGCGCACTTTGCGGGCTTTTCGGGGGCGCAACCATTATTTTACCCGGAAAACGGCAGGAAAGACGGGGTGCCAGAAAGAAATCCTTCATGTTTTGTCAGAAGAGGGGCGCATACAGTTGGAAATTACCGGACAGATGTACCTGATCGTCCTGCCGCTGGTGTTTTTTGCGGCGCTGATGGATGCGATCGCCGGGGGTGGAGGGCTGATTTCGCTGCCGGCCTACATGCTGGCGGGCCTCCCGCCGGTGATGGCCTCGGGCAGCAACAAGTTTTCCGCGATGTTCGGCTCATTGATGGCCACCTTCCGGTTCGGGCGCAGCGGACGCCTGCCCTGGACGCCGGCGCTGCTGGCGGCGGCGGGGGCGCTGCCCGGCTCTTACCTGGGGGCGGAAGTTCTAAAACACGTCAGCGACGAGTGGCTTCGCACTTTTCTGCTCGTCGCGCTGCCTGCGGCGGGCCTTCTCCTGGTCTTTGGGCGGATCGGGTCCGGCGAGGAAAAGCCGCTGACGCGAAGCGCGCTGATGCTTTGCCCCGTGGTCGGGCTTGTCGTGGGCTTTTACGACGGGTTCTTCGGGCCGGGCACCGGCACGATACTGATCCTCCTGTTCACCGGCCTTATGAAGATGGACATGGTCAGCGCCTCCGGCGCGGCGAAGCTCGTAAACCTGGCCTCCAACGTGGCGGCGATGACGTCACTACTGAAGGACGGCAAGGTTCTTCTGGAATTGGCGGTTCCCGCGATGGTTCTCTCCGCCGTGGGCGGCTACCTGGGTGCGAAGCTGGCGCTGGTGGTGGGCGCGAAGCTGATCAAACGGGTGATGCTGTGCGTGTTCGCGCTGATCCTCCTCAAACTTTTGCTGGACTATTTCGGAATCCATTTTTAGAATCGGAGCACGCAAAGAGGCGCAAGTCCTGTGAACGCTTGATTCACAGGACTTGCGCTTCAATGTCTTAGTTGATGATAATCGGCGAAAGGCGCGAAGGCTTTCTCGCGCGTCAAATTGCCCGGTGCCCCACGGAGACCGCCATTTCGTTAAGGTGCAGAAGACCGATGCCGAAGAACACCGCCACGGACACGTTGTTGCCCGAGCGGGCAATGCCGATCTTGCCGCCGACGTTGAGGCCGGTGGCCTTGGTGCTCACCTGTATCAGCGCCTCGTGGGCCGCGCCGGCGACGGAGCCCTCCTCGTGGTACGCGGAGGAGGAAATCACGCCCTCGCGCTTGGCGGCCACCACCGCGCGCTCGACGATCTTCATGATGGACGGGATGAACTCGCCGCCGTAATCCACCGCGGCGGCGCGCACGTCCTCCTCGGCCAGTTGCGCCTTGAGGGCGCGTTCCTCTTCGCGGGACCGGGTCAGGCAGATCAGAATCGCGGCCCGCGCCGTGGTTCGGCTGCCGGAGATGTTTTCGCTGGGGGACGAAAAGCCCTGATACTCCATACAGATACCCCCGTTGTTATGCTTGTGCGCTCAATGCGGCGGCGCTCTTCCCGGCCAGCGCGCCGGTGGAAAAGGCGATTTGCAGGTTAAAGCCGCCGGTCAGCGCGTCGACGTCCAGCACTTCGCCGGCGAAGAAGAGCCCCTCGATCAGCCGGGACTGCATCGTGGACGGGCTGACCTGCTTGACGTCCACGCCGCCCCGGGTGATGACGGCTTCCGGAAAGCCGCGCAGCGCGCGCACCGTCAGCGGCATGCCTTTGAGCACAGCGATCAGCGCTTTGCGCTCGGCCTGGGTGACTGAGTGGATGGGCTTGGCCGGGGACAGGCCCGCTAGCTCCGCGACCACCAGCGCCAGGTTGTGGGGCGCCAGCGCGTCCAGCGCGGTGATCAGCCCCTTGCGCTGCGCCTGAGCGAAGTCCCGGAGCAGCCGCGCGTCCAGCGTTTCCGCGTCCAGCGCGGGCTTCAGGTCTACCGACAGTCGGACGCCTGCCGGGTCTTCCGGTAGAAGGCTGGAAAGCGTCAGCGCCAGCGGTCCGGACAGGCCGTAGTGGGTCAGCATCAGTTCGCCCTGCTCGGAGTAGATCCGCTTGCCCTGCACCTCGGCGGTGAGCCGCACGTTTTTGAGGGAGATGCCCATCGCGCTCCGGGGCCAGGATTCGTTCGTCTCAATGGGCACCAGCGCCGGGAGCGGCTGGTGCAGATGATGCCCGGCATCCTGCGCGAAGCCGAAGCCATCGCCGGTGGAGCCGGTGGACGGGTAGGAGAGCCCCCCCGTCGCCACTACCACCGCCGAAGCGGCGAGGGTGCGCCCGTCGTCCAGCGTGACGCCCGCCACGCGGCCGTCCGACACGTTCAGCGAGGCGACGCCGGCCCTCAGGCAGATTTCGACGCCTGACCGGCGCATTTCGGATTCCAGCGCGCGGGTGACGTCGCTGGCGTGGTCGGAAACAGGAAACACGCGACCACCCCGCTCAATCTTGAGCGGCGTGCCCGCGGTTTCGATCAGGCTCATCAGCGCCGTGTTGTCCAGTGCGTCCAGCGCCGAGTACAGAAAGCGCGGATTGCGCACGATATTCTGCATGAACACCTCCGGCTGCGCCGTGTTGGTCAGGTTGCAGCGCCCCTTGCCGGTGATGTAGAGTTTCTTGCCCAGCTTTTCGTTTCGCTCGAGCAGCACGGTTTCGGCGCCGCCCCGGGCGGCGTAGAGCGCGGCCATCATGCCGGCGGGACCGCCGCCGATCACGACGACGACCGGTCGGCTCATTCGCCGCTCTTGCTCAGGTACACGTTGTACTGCGCCCATATTTCCTCCAGCTGGTTGAAGTTGGCGGCCACCTGCTGGCGCTTGCGCTGGCTGAGCGCGACGATTAGCGCGTTGATCAGTGACAGCGGCGCAGCGAGCGAATCCACAAAGGAGGCCATGTCGCTCTTGGCGGTGAGGCACAGGTCGCTCGACGCATGCAGCGGCGAAAGCGGGCCGTCGGTGATGGCCACCAGCGTGGCGCCGCGCTTGCGGGCGAGTTCCATCGCCTCGATGGTTCTGCTCGTATATCGGGGAAAGCTGATGCCCACCAGCACGTCCCCTTCGGAAATGTGCGCCAGCTGCTCGAAAATGTCGCTGACGCCGGAAGTGACAATGTGTACCGTGGGGAAGATGTAACTGAGATAATGGCCCAAAAACTGCGCCAGCGGCGCGCTGGCCCGAAGGCCGAGCACATAGATCGAGCGGGCGGAGAGCAGTTGTTCAACGACTTCCTCGAACACGTCGATGTTGAGTTCGTCCAGCGTGGCGCGGATGTTCTGGATGTCCGCCTTGAGTACCTTCGATAGCACCTGCGCGTGGTCCATATCGCCGGTCATCTCAAAGCGCTGGGACGCGGTCAGCCGGTGGCGGATCAGTTCCTGCAGCGCCTTTTGCAACTGCGGGTAGCCCTCGTATCCCAGCGCGGCCGCGAAGCGCACGACGGTCGATTCACTGACCCCTACGTACTCGCCAAGCCTTGAGGCGGTCATAAATGCGGCCTTGTCGTAGTGGCTGACGATGCATTCCGCAATGCGTCGGTGGCTCTTCGAGAGCTTTTTGCCACTATGGTTGAGGCGGGCAATCAATTCCTGAGCGTTGTCCATCCCTGTATCCTCCCGGAAGGTAATGCGGCCTATGCATGCAATTATAGCGTATCTATGAAAAAAATGCAAGTCGCGCAGCCGCTTAGCGCAGATTTCACGTAAAAATCGCCAAAATAGTCGCCAAAATGGATGAGTGAAGGGCGCAAATTGAATTTGGCAACCGACGGCACATATGCTATAATAAAACGAAGGGCTATCCTGCAGCGTGATGGGCGATTATGTGCGAATTCAGGCGCCAAGCCAGCTTCCGGTCGTTTTCCCCGGCGCGAATGATCCCATCCTATTCATGAATAATAAAGATGACAGTCTGGAGCCGCTTTGGCGCGGCATAACGGAGGTAGGTTTATGACGTTTTCCGTGGCGATTGACGGGCCTTCGGGTGCCGGGAAATCGACCATTGCGCGGGCGGTCGCGAGGCGGACCGGCGCGCTGTATCTGGATACCGGCGCGATGTACCGCGCGGTGGGGCTGTATGCGCTGGAGTCCGGCGCGGACCCGTGCGACGCCGCCGCGGTGGCGGCCATCGCCCCCGGGGCGAACGTTCGCGTCGGCTACGAGGCGGGGCTTCAGAAGGTGTACCTGGACGGCCGCGACGTGTCCGACGAGATCCGCCGCCCGGAAGTATCCGCGGCTGCCTCGAAGGTTTCGGCGGTGCCGGAAGTCAGGCGGCGCATGGTGGAGATGCAGCGCGCCATCGCCGAGGGGCACTCCGTCGTCATGGATGGAAGGGACATCGGCACCTGTGTGCTGCCGCACGCGACCCTCAAGGTCTTTCTGGTGGCAGACGCCGCCGTTCGTGCGGCGCGCCGCTTTCGCGAACTCCGCGCCGTCGGCGCGAAGGATACCTACCAGGAGGTGCTGGACGCGATTTTAAAGCGCGATCATGACGACAGTACCCGCGCGGCCTCTCCGCTTAAAAAGGCGGAAGATGCCGTGGAACTGGATGCGAGCCAGCTGACCGCCGACGAAGCGGTGCGGGCGGTGCTGGACCTCATCAAAGCGCGGGTCGGCGAAGTGGAGACGCGCGGGGGGGAAGGCCTGTGAAGCCCTGTTTTTATGCTTTTGCAAGAGGCTTGATGCGCGTCGTCTTTGCGATCTTCTATCCTCTTAAAATTGTGGGCGCGGAGAACCTGCCCGCAAGCGGCGCGGCCATCCTCTGCGGAAACCATGTGTCGCTTCTGGACCCGCTGGCGGCCGGGGTGGCCGTCAAGCGACATGTCCGGTTCATGGCCAAGAAGGAATTGTTCGGCGTGCCGGTCCTCCGCTGGTGCGTCCGCGCACTGGGCGCGTTTCCGGTGGATCGGGGCAACGCCGACATGGCCGCTGTGCGCACGTCCCTCGCCATCCTGAAGGAGGGCGGCGTGCTGGGCATCTTTCCCCAGGGTGGGCGCGATACTTCCGGCAGCCGCGCAATGGAGAGCGGCGTGTCGCTGATCGCGCTGAAGTCCGCCGCGCCGGTGGTGCCCATGCGGTTTTTGAAGCGATTCAGGCCCTTCAGGCGAAATGCGCTTGTCATCGGCGCGCCGCTGGATCTTTCGGCCTACGACCTGCGCGGCGGCAGCGAGGCGCTTCGGCAGGCGACCCAGGCGATCGAGGGCGCGGTGGCGGCGCTGGATGCACCCGATGAAAAGTAATTTTTGTGTAAATAATTGTCATCCGGCAGGATTCCGCCCGTGCGCTGGCGAAATACAGGGGCTATCCATGAGAATCCGCCATAGGAAGGCATAGGGTAGTTTGAAGCGTTCAATGCGTGTCACGGTGGCCAAAAACGCGGGGTTTTGCTTCGGTGTACGCCGCGCCGTGGCACTGGCGGAAGAGCGGGCCGCACTTGGCCCGGTAACCACGCTGGGGCCGATCATCCACAATCCCCGGGTCGTCGAGGCGCTCCGCGAGCTTGGGGCTGAACCGGTGGACAGCCCTGAAGAGATCACGCCCGGCGCGCAGGTTATCGTCCGCTCCCACGGGATCGGCAGGGATGAAATGGCCGAACTCGAAGCACGGGGCGCCACCGTATGGGATGCCACCTGCCCGTTTGTCAGCCGTATCCATGAAATGGTCTCAAAGGCCGCCGCCGAAGGGCGGGATGTGATCGTGGCGGGGGACGGGGCGCATCCCGAGGTTCGGGGTATTCTGGGTTGGGCGCAGGGCCGCGGCCGCGCGGTACTGGACGAAATCCCGTCCGGTCCTCTCGTGAAGCCGCTGGTCGTCTCCCAGACCACGCTGCCCAGGGAGCGATTCCAGAGCGTCGCACGGCGCATCACAGAAATTGCGCCGGACGCCGAAATTCGGGATACCATCTGCACCGCCACGGCGCTCCGGCAGGCCGAGGCGGCGGAGCTCGCCGCCATGTCCGATGTGATGCTCGTGGTCGGTGGGCGGGACAGTGCCAACACGCGAAAGCTCTATGAGTTGTGCGCGGGCATTTGTCCCAGAACCTATTTTGTCGAAGATGCTTCGGCGCTCGACAGGATCGAATTTCTGCCCGGAGATCGTATCGGAGTGACAGCCGGCGCCTCCACGCCGGATTGTACATTGAAGGAGGTTGTGACACGCATGGACGACATCGAGAAGAAGGAACAGGTGACCGAATCCGTCGAGACCCAGAATCCCGTGGCGGAATCCACCGGAGCGGAAGCGCCGGCGCCTCAGGATACCATGGAGCCCACCGAAGGCGATTTCCTGGCCGACGTCGAAAAGACGCTGGTTCAGTTGCGCCCCGGCCAAACCATTACGGGCACCGTGGTTCAGATCACCGAGGACGAGATTTGCGTCAACGTGGGCTATAAGGCGGATGGTTTGGTCAAAAGGTCGGACCTCTCCTCGACCGATGTCAAAATTGGCGATGAAATAGAGGTCGAAGTGGTCAAAGTCAACGATGGCGAGGGCAATGTGCTTTTGTCCCAGCGCAACATCGTAAACCGCAAGAACTGGGATGAGATCATCGCCAAATACGACGCGAACGAGTTCGTCACCGGCGTTGGCAAGGAAGCCGTCAAGGGCGGCCTGATCTGCGACGTGAACGGTGTGCGCGCCTTTGTGCCGGCCTCCCAGCTGTCCCAGCGCTTTGTCGAGCGCATTGAGGAGTTCGTCGGTCAGCAGTTCACCCTCAAGATCATCGAGGTGGACAAGGCGAAAAAGCGCATCGTCGCTTCCCGCAAGGCCGTGCTCCAGGCGGAAGAAGCCGATAAGAAGAAGGAAATCTGGGGCACCCTGGCCGTGGGCGAGGTTGTCAAGGGCGTCGTTCGCCGCCTGACCGATTTCGGCGCTTTCGTCGACATCGGTGGCGTGGACGGTCTGGTACACGTGACCGACCTCAGTTGGGGCCGCGTCCGCCATCCCTCCGACGTGGTGTCGGTCAATCAGGAAGTCGAAGTCAAGATCCTGAGCCTCGACCCGGTCAAGGAGCGCATCTCGCTTTCCTACAAGCAGACGCAGCCCCGTCCTTGGGAAGTGGCCGGCGAAAAGTACCCGGTGGGCTCGATCGTGGAAGGCAAGGTCGTCCGCATCACCACCTTCGGCGCGTTTGTGGAGCTTGAGCCCGGTCTCGACGGCCTGGTGCACATCTCCCAGTGCGCGCTGACCCGCATCGCCAAGGTGGAAGACGCCGTGAACGTCGGCGACATGATCCGCGTCAAGGTGCTGGACGTCAACCCCGAAGCGCGCCGCATCAGCCTGTCGATCCGCGCCGTGCTGGAAGAGGAAGCCTTTGACGGCCTGAGCGCCACCGCGCCCGACGAGGAGTTCGCCATTGCCGCCAGCACGATCCCCGTTGAGCTGCCGGAGGAGAACCCGGAAGCGTAAAGCGGCCGCGAAAACCGCAGGAAATGAAAGCGCCCGGTATTCCGGGCGCTTTATTCATGTGCAACAGTACCGTAATTTCCTCGCGGTTTTTTCCAAAGAAAGCGCACGCGCTTTGGTTGTGCGGACAGTTTCCTTATGGTATAATTACAGGTATGCAAAAGGGGACGAAAGGAGCAATTCTCATGAACAACATTCCGGTCATTAAACTGGGCATCGTCGCTGTCAGCCGCGATTGCTTCCCCATCGACCTTTCCCAGCAGCGCCGCGCTCAGGTCGTAGAGGCCTACCGCAAGCTGGGTGGCGAGATCGTGGAGATCCAGACCACCATTGAGAACGAGACCGACGCGCTGCTCGCGCTCGACGAGCTCAAGGCAAACGCCGTCAACGCGCTGGTCGTCTTCTTGGGCAATTTCGGCCCGGAGGGTCCCGAGACCCTCTTGGCGCAGGAGTTCAGCGGCCCGTCCATGTTCGTTGCCGCCGCCGAGGAGAACATCCCCGTGCTGTCCAGCCGCCGGGGCGACGCCTACTGCGGCATGCTCAACGCCAGCTACAACCTGAAGCTGCGCGGCGTTGCCAGCTACATCCCCGAATACCCGGTGGGCGACGCGGCGGAAGTGGCGAAGATGATTGCCGAGTTCGCGCCCATCGCCCGCGCCATCATGGGCGTCAAGAATCTGAAGATCATCACCTTCGGGCCCCGCCCCTATGACTTCCTGGCCTGCAACGCGCCGATCGCGCCGCTGTACAAGCTGGGCGTCACCGTGCAGGAGAATTCCGAGCTGGATCTTCTGGTCGCTTTTGAGAAGCATGCGAACGACCCGCGCATCCCCGAAGTCGCCAAGGACATGGCGCAAGAGCTGGGCGCGGGCAACAAGATGCCCACGCTCCTTCCGAAGCTGGCGCAGTTCGAGATCACGCTGCTCGACTGGGCGAAGGACAACCTGGGCGCGTGCAAGTACGTGGCGTTCGCCAACAAGTGCTGGCCGTCGTTCGAGGCCAAGTTCGGCTTCGTGCCCTGCTACGTCAACTCCCGCCTGACGGCCCGGGGCATCCCGGTGGCCTGCGAGGTGGACATCTACGGCGCGCTCTCCGAGTACATCGGCACCTGTGTTACGGAAGAGCCGGTGACCCTCCTCGACATCAACAACACCGTGCCCTACGACATGTACAACGCGGAGATTGGCGGAAAGACCGCCTATGGCAGCAGCGAGGTCTTCATGGGCTTCCACTGCGGCAACACCCCCATCTGCCGCCTGACCAAGGGCGAAATGAAGTATCAGCTGATCATGAACCGCGGCATGGAGGGCGGCGCGGAGCCGGACATCACCCGCGGTACGCTGGAGGGCGACATCATTCCCGGCGCGATCACCTTCTACCGTCTGCAGGGCAACAAAGACAGCGTGCTGACGAGCTACATCGCCCAGGGCGAGGTACTGCCCGTGGCCACCCAGTCCTTCGGCGGCATCGGCATCTTCGGCATTCCGGAAATGAACCGCTTCTACCGCCACGTCCTGATCGCGGACGGCTATCCGCACCACGGCGCGGTGGCCTTCGGCCGCGCGGGCAAGGCGCTGCACTCGGTGATGACCCTCCTGGGCGTCGGCAAGATCAGCTTCAACCAGCCCAAGGGCATGCTCTACCCCACGGAGAATCCGTTCGCGTAAACCACACAACATAAGGCAAGGGGCGTCGGGTTTTGACTTATAAGCATACGTTGTACGCAAGCTATCTGGGCTACGTAACGCAGGCGATTGTGAACAACCTGCCGCCCCTGTTGTTTATCGTATTCAGCAGGGATTTCGGCATCTCGCTTTCTCACATCGGCCTTCTGATTTCGCTGAATTTCGGTGTACAGATCGCGACGGATCTGGTCTGCGCCCACCTTCTGGACAAGATCGGCTACCGCGTCGCGGCGGTGGTCGCCCACGCGCTGGGCGCCGCGGGGCTCTTTCTCCTGGGCGTACTGCCCTATGTGATGGATCCGTACCTTGGCATCGCCATCGCGATGGTCATCAACGCCGTCGGCGGCGGCATGATCGAAGTGCTCATCAGCCCCATCGTTGAATCGCTCCCGGGGGACAGGAAGGCCGCGGCAATGAGCCTTCTGCACTCGTTCTACTGCTGGGGTCAGATGGCGGTGGTGCTGCTTTCGACCTTGTATTTCACCACGGCAGGCCTCTCCGGCTGGCGGTGGGTCACCGCCATGTGGGCGTTGGTGCCGCTTTTTAACATGTTTTTTTTCATGAAGGTGCCGCTGTGCGCGCTGGTCGAGGAAGGCCAGGGCATGCGCCTGAAGGACATGTTCTCGAAGGGCGTTTTCTGGCTGATGCTGCTGTTGATGGTGACGGCGGGCGCTTCGGAGCTGGCCATGTCCCAGTGGGCGAGCCTTTTCGCGGAGGTGGGCCTGAACGTGTCGAAGACGATGGGCGACCTTCTGGGTCCCTGCGCCTTCGCGGTTCTGATGGGCGGCGCACGGGTATACTTCGGCTCCAAGGGCGCGCACCTGCCGCTTGAGGGCATCCTCGCGGGGTCCGCCGTGCTTTGCGTGGCGAGCTATCTCGTGGCGGTGTTTTCGCCGCTGCCGGTGGTGTCGCTCCTAGCCTGCGCC
>JAEZTD010000246.1 GCA_023443705.1 Bacillota bacterium
CCCCTACGCATATGCCGGAAATTTCGAGTGCGAAGAAAAAAATCCCGGCGCGGACGACCCGACACCGGGGCACAAAACGAGCTTTCATTCCAGAAAATGCAATTTCAGCAGTGTGAATTATTCACGAGCGCAGCGGGGACAGGTTGACAGACAAGCCGCAGCATGCTATGATTGCACCAATACGATAGAGGCGCAGCGATGATCAGTACCCGGCGGAGAAGGTATTCCGTGAAGCCGGGGAAAGGATAAGCTGCCGAAACGGCCGGGCAGACGTGCCCGATCGTTGGTTCGCAGGTGAAAATCTTGCGGACTCCCGCCCGTGAAGCCGGGCGGAGGAGCTGTCGGTGAAGGCCGGAGAGGGCTGCATCGATGGATGCGGTCCTTTGTTTTTTCCAAGGACCATCCGGTAATACAAATTGGGAAAAGGGGTGCAATCTATCGTGAAAAGGATTCTTGCCATCCTGCTTGCGCTCATGACCGCGCTGACGCTGATGCCGGCGGTGGGTCTGGCCGAAGCGGACAACGCGAACACGCTCGTGCTGTTCCTGATCGACGACCCGGAGACCCTGGACGGCCAGCTCACCACCGACTCCTACACCGTCGCGCTCAACTGCTTTGACCGCCTGATCGAGTGTGAGACCAACGAAGCCGGCGAAGCGGTGCTGGTTCCGGGCCTCGCCAAGAGCTGGGAAGTTTCGGACGACGGCCTCGTCTACACCTTCCACCTTGAAGAGGGCGTCAAATTCCAAAATGGCGCCGACTTCACCGCGGACGACGTGGTCTACACCGTCAACCGCATGATGAACCCGAAGACGCTGGCCAAGAACACCGACTTCATGGACATGATCAAGGGCGCCAAGGCGTTCTATGAGGATACCACCGGCGCGGTCACTTCTGTCGAAGGCGTCGTGGCGCTGGACGACAAAACCGTTCAGATCACGCTGGAAGCGCCGTTCGGCTCGTTCCTGGCCAACATCGCCACCCCCGGCTGCGCGATCTACGACCGCGAGACCACCGAGGAAGCTGGCGACCAGTTCGGCGTTGACCCGGAGAAGTGCATCGGCACCGGCCCCTTCCGCGTGGTCAAGTGGGAGCGCGGCGTTGAAGTCGCCTTCGAGACCAACCCGGACTACTTCAAGGGCGCTTCCAAACTGGACGGCATCCGCTTCATGATCGTGCCCGACGAGGATACCCAGCGGATGATGTTTGAAACCGGCCAGGTGGACATCTTCAACTTTGAGTACGGCCCGAGCCAGTTGGACTACTTCCTGAACAGCGAATACAAGGATCAGATCGTGTCCGGCATGCGCGCCGGCACCTACTACTACCTGTTCAACCAGTCCATTCCGCCGCTGGACAATGTCAAGGTCCGCGAGGCGCTGTTCTACGCCATCGACCGCCAGGCCATTCTGGACGCGCTCTACAGCGGCAAGGGCAACGTTTCGAATTCCTTTGTCGCCGCGGGCGTGCTGGGCCATAACCCGGACGCGCCGGAGATCAAGTTTGATCCCGAGGCGGCCAAGGCGCTCCTGGCCGAGGCCGGCTACCCGAACGGCTTCGACATGGAAGTCGCCCAGTTCGCGGACAGTTCCTCCGCGCTGCAGGTCAACGAGATCGTGCAGAGCTACCTCGCCCAGATCGGCGTCAACCTGACCATCAACATGATGGACGACGCCACCTTCTACGGCCTGCGCGCCGAGGGCAAGCTCCCCTCCTACTACAACTCCTGGTCGGCGGACTTCAACGACCCAGACAACTTCCTCTATACCTTCTTCTCTGAGAAGAATTCGCTGACCCGCTCCTCGAACTTCAGCAACGCCGAAGTCTGGAAGATGCTGGAGGAAGCCCGCGTGATGGTGGATCCGGAAGCGCGCCTCAAGAAATACCAGGAGGCCGAGAGCATCATCATCAACACCGACTACGCCATCCTGCCGATGTTCCAGCGCGAGCACCTGTTCTGCCTGTCGAAGCGGGTGAAGAACTTTAAGGTGGCCTGGAACGGCTGGAACGACCAGAGCTTCTACTCGGTCGAACTGGTGAACGAATAACGCTGGTTCAGCGCGAGGCCGCGGGCGGATTTTTTTCCGCCCGCGGCCTCGGATCACGCGCAAAGCCAATCGTCCCCGGCGGCGTGGGCCGAAGGAGAAGGACAAAACCCCCGTCGTACCTTCAAATCGTACCCGGCGGCGTGTACGCCGGGTACGGTTTCCGCAACCAGTGCGTTTACTGGCGGAGGAAACATTTCCTTAGGTCAGGAAGCCGCCCGGAACCCCGAAGGGGTTCAGGCTTCCGCAGTTCCCCTCGCGCTGAAAGCTCCGAAGGAGAATTCAGCGCAATCGTCAGCGAGCCGCCCGGAAACGCGTCAGCGTTTCAGGCGAGCGAAGAAAACCCCGTCCCACGCGCAGAAAGACCCGAAGGGGATTTCAGCGCAAGCGGAGCGATTACATCGGCGAAAGCGAGCAATTTGAATGGGCAAGTACATACTCCGCCGCGTACTGATCACCATTCCGGTTCTGATCGGCATGGTGTTCGTCATCTTCTTCATGCTCAACGTGGTGGCGGGCGATCCGGTCACGATCATGATGAAGGAAAAGATCAAGCCGGACGTCATCGACACGCTCCGCGCGTCCATGCACCTGGACGATCCCTTTCTCGTGCGGTTCGGCCGTTACGTGTGGGACGCGCTCCACGGGGATCTGGGCACCTCCTACAAGCTGAAAACCCCCGTCACCAAGCTGATCGCAAGCGCCTTCCCCACCACGATGAAGCTGGCGGTATTGGCCGCGCTGTTCGCGTGGATTGTGGGCATCCCCATCGGCATCGTCTCCGCGGTAAAAAAGAATACATGGATCGACCACCTGTTCATGGGCTTTTCGCTTTTTGGCGTATCAATGCCCGTGTTCTGGATCGGCCTGATCCTTCAGAATACGTTCAAATTCGTGCTGCCGGTCTCCGGCTTTGACTCGTGGAAGCACATGATCCTGCCGACGATCGTACTGGGCTGGTCGTCCAGCGGCACCATTGCGAGGCTGACCCGGTCCAGCCTCCTTGAGGTCATGCGCAACGACTACATCCGCACCGCCCGGGCCAAGGGGCTGACCGAAATCCTGGTCATCACCACCCACGCCTTTAAAAACGCGATCATCCCGGTGGTCACGGTGATGGCCATTCAGCTGGCGAGCCTTCTGTCCGGCGCGGTCATCACCGAAACGATCTTCTCCATCCCCGGCATCGGCCGCCTGTCGGTCAACGCCATCGAGAACAGGGACGCGCCGCTACTTCAGGGCACGGTGATCTTCACCGCCGCGCTGATCATCGCGGGAAACCTGGTGGCGGACCTTTTGTACTCGGTCATTGACCCGCGGATCAGAGTCGATTAGGGGGCAAGAATAATGAACAAAAGAAATCCATTCCGGCCGAGAACACCGGCCGACCGCTTTTCGCAGGAGGCCGCGGAGGCCATCCTCGCCGGAGAAGGTCCGATCCAGGGCACGGGCCTTACCGACAGTTTGAAGGACATGCTGCGCACCAACCGCGCGGCGCTGGCCGGGCTGATCGTGATCATCGCCATCGCGCTGATGGCCGTGTTCGCGCCGCTGATCGCGCCGTACGACCCGTACCTCGTCGCGCTTTCCGACCGGCTCAAGCCGCCCTCCTGGGCGCACATCATGGGCACCGACGAAATCGGCCGCGACATGTTTACACGCGTGATGTACGGCGGGCGGGTGTCGCTCATGATCGGCCTGGTGCCGTCTTTCCTGTCGCTCGTCATCGGCTCCACGCTGGGGCTGGTCGCCGGTTACTACGGCGGCAAGGTAGACTCCATCATCATGCGCCTTGCGGACGTGATGCTGGCGTTCCCGTCGCTTTTATTGGCGATGGTGGTCATGTACATTCTGGGCGCGACGCTATTAAACCTCTTCGTGGCGCTGTCGATCATCAACTGGGCGGGTACGGCGCGGGTCGTCAGGGCGCAGACGCTGGCGCTCAAGGAAAAGGAATTCATCGAGGCGGCGCGCTCGATGGGCGTCAGCCGCACGAAGATCATGTTCCGGCATATCCTGCCC
>JAEZTD010000265.1 GCA_023443705.1 Bacillota bacterium
CCACCAGCCGTCTGGTCTACAACATCCTGGGCATGGTCGCGCCGATCAACAAGGCCATCGTCGGCGGCAACGCCTTCGCCCACGAGGCGGGCATCCACCAGCACGGCGTGCTGGCGAACCGCGCCACCTATGAAATCATGACGCCCCAGTCCGTCGGCCTCGTTCAGAACAAGATGGTCTTGGGCAAGCACTCCGGCCGCCATGCGGTGGAGAACCGCCTCGCCGAGCTGGGCTACGCGCTGTCCGCCGAAGAGCTGAACGACCTGTTCGACCGGTTCAAGGTACTGGCCGACAAGAAGAGCCAGATCACCGACATGGACCTCATCGCCCTCGTCAGCCACAAGATCGTGCAGACCCAGGGGACTTACGCCCTCGACCGCTTCACGGTCAATTCCGGAAACTACGTCTCGTCCTCCGCCGTCGTGCGGCTCAAGCGCGGCGAGGAGTTGATCGAGGAGGTCTGCCTGGGCGACGGCCCCATTGACGCCGCGTTCAACGCCGTGGACAAGATCATGCAGATCACCCAGCCCCATTTTCTGGACGACTACGCCATCCACACCGTATCGGAAGGCAAGGACGCCCAGGGCGAGGCGATGGTGCGCATCCAGTGCGGCGACCGCTCCGTGGTGGGCCGCGGCCTGTCCACCGACGTGGTCGAGGCCTCCATCCTGGCCTACGTCGCGGGCATGAACAAACTGGTATGATGGAGGAGGTGCCGCCCGTGAAGCTGGAGATCTTTGACAGTACGCTGCGCGACGGTGCGCAGAGCGAGGGCGTGTCCTTCTCGGTGCAGGACAAGCTGGACATCGTGAGCGCGCTGGACGAGTTCGGCGTCGCCTACATCGAGGCGGGCAACCCCGGCTCCAACCCCAAGGACATTGAATTCTTCCGCCGGGTGGCGGGCATGCGGCTTCAAAACGCGAAGCTGTGCGCCTTTGGAAGCACCCACCGAAAGGGCGTTCCGGTGGAAAACGACGCGAACGTGTTGTCGCTCCTCAGCGCCGATGCGCCCGCCGTCGCGATCTTCGGAAAATCCTGGGACCTGCATGCGCTCCGCATCCTCGGCGTTACGCTGGAGGAGAATCTCGATCTGGTGTTCGAGACCGTCGACTTCTTCAAGAAGCGGGGGATCGAGGTCGTCTTTGACGCCGAACACTACTTCGACGGCCGCCGCGCCAACGAGGGCTATGCCTTGAAGGTGCTGGACGCGGCGGCGGCCGCCGGAGCGGACGTACTGTGCCTGTGCGATACCAACGGCGGCGCCACGCCTTCCGCCATCTACGAGGCGACCCGTCAGGTGGCGCTGCGCCACCCGGGGAAGCGGATCGGCATCCACTGTCACAACGACATCGGCTGCGCGGTGGCTTCCACGATGATGGCGGTGGAAGCGGGCGCCTGCCATGTGCAGGGCACCTTTACCGGCATCGGCGAGCGCTGCGGCAATACCGACCTGGGCGTCGTGATCCCGAACCTTCAAATCAAGATGGGGCACCACTGCGTACCGGATCTTTCAAAGCTCACCGCCGCCGCCATGCGCCTATCCGACATTTCCAACATGGTCATGCCCGGCAACAAGCCCTACGTTGGGGCGAGCGCCTTTGCCCACAAGGGCGGCATGCACATTGACGGGGTTCTGAAGGAGACGAAATCCTTCGAGCACGTCGATCCCGCCTTCGTCGGCAACCGCCGCCGCTTCCTGATGAGCGAGGTCTCCGGCCGGAACACGGTGCTCGCCAAATTCTCCCACATCGCGCCGGAGCTTACGAAGGATTCGCCCGAGACCCGCCTGATCGTCGATAAACTCAAGGAACTGGAGCACCGGGGCTACCAGTTCGAGGCGGCGGACGCCAGCTTTGAACTCCTGATCCTCCAGTGCCTGGGCCGGTACACGCCGCACTTCAGGCTCAGCATGTACCGCACAAACGGCGAATTCCCGCCGCCGGACGCGGAGCAGAGCGCCTTCGCGGTGCTATCCGTCGAGGTGGACGACCGCAAGGAGACCACCGCCGCGATGGGCAACGGCCCGGTGCACGCGCTGGACACCGCCCTTCGGAAGGCGCTTACCGTCTTCTATCCGGAGCTCAACCACGTGCGCCTGACCGACTACAAGGTGCGCGTGTTGTCCGGCGAAAAATCCACCGCCGCTGTGGTGCGCGTTTTGATCGAGAGCACCGACGGAAAGTCCGTCTGGACGACGGTGGGCGTGGACAACGACATTATCGCCGCCAGCTGGCAGGCGCTTGCCGACTCCATCGAATACATCCTGCACAAGCGGGACCAAAACCGGGCCGCGCCCGAAAGCCGAAAGGAAGGCGAAACCCAATGGGTATGACGATGACGCAAAAGATCCTGGCCGCGCACTGCGGCAAGGAGGCCGTAACCGCCGGGGAGATCGTACTGGCGAATGTCGATCTGGTGCTGGGCAACGACATCACCTCGCCCGTCGCCATCAACGAATTTGAAAAGGCCGGCTGCGACGGCGTCTTCTGCGAGGGCAAGGTGGCGCTGGTTCTGGATCACTTCACGCCCAACAAGGACATCAAGGCGGCGGAGCAGTCCAAGAAGGTGCGCGAGTTCGCGGACAAGCATGAGATCGTCAACTTCTTTGATGTGGGCGAGATGGGCGTCGAGCACGCGCTGCTGCCGGAAAAGGGCCTCGTGACCGGAGGGGATCTCGTGATCGGCGCGGACAGCCATACCTGCACCTACGGCGCGCTGGGCGCTTTCTCCACCGGCGTCGGCTCCACCGACATGGCGGTGGGCATGGCCATCGGCAAGGCGTGGCTGCGCGCGCCGGAGGCCATCCGCGTGACGCTGACCGGAGAACTGCCCGCTCACGTGGGCGGCAAAGACCTGATCCTATATATAATAGGTAAGATTGGCGTGGACGGCGCGCTGTACCAGTCGCTGGAGTTCGTGGGGCCGGGCGTGAAAGCGCTGACGATGGATGACCGGCTGTGCGTGTGCAACATGGCGATCGAGGCCGGCGGCAAAAATGGCATCTTCCCGGTGGACGAGGTTACGCTCGAGTACCTTTCGGCCCACGGCGCGAAGGAGCCCCGCGTCTTTACGGCGGACGCGGACGCGGTCTATGCCCGCGAAATCGCGGTCGATCTCTCGACCCTCACCCCGCTGGTGGCCTTCCCGCACCTTCCGGAAAACGTCAAGGAGCGCGGCGAGTACGGCGACGTCAAGATCGATCAGGTGGTGGTCGGCTCCTGCACCAACGGCAGGCTTTCGGATCTCGTGGCCGCCGCAGAGGTGCTGAAGGGCCGCAAGGTGGCCAAGCACGTGCGTACGCTCATCATCCCCGCCACGCAGAAGATCTACCGGGACGCCATGCACATGGGGCTTTTCGACATCTTCCTTGACGCCGGCTGCATCGTATCCACGCCCACCTGCGGGCCCTGCCTCGGCGGACACATGGGCATTCTGGCGAAGGGCGAACGGTGCGTCGCCACCACCAACCGGAACTTTGTCGGCCGGATGGGGCACCCCGAGAGCGAGGTCTACCTCGCGGGGCCCTGGGTCGCCGCCGCTTCCGCGGTGCTCGGAAAAATCGCGACCCCCGAAGAGCTGTAAGCCGCAAGGCGGAAAGGAGCAGGACATGACCATTCAGGCGAAGGCCATCCGCTACGGCGACAACATCGATACCGACGTCATCATCCCGGCCCGCTACCTCAACACCTCCGACCCCAAGGAGCTGGCCGCCCACTGCATGGAGGACCTGGACAAGGACTTTCTGAAAAAGCTGCCGGAAAACGGCGTCATCGTCGCCGGGGCCAACTTCGGCTGCGGCTCATCCCGGGAGCACGCACCGCTGGCGATCAAGCACGCGGGGGTCAGCTGCGTGGTGGCGAAGAGCTTCGCCCGTATCTTCTACAGAAACGCCATCAACATCGGCCTCCCCATCGTCGAAACCGACGCCGAGATCAATACCGGCGACGAAATTTCGATCGATCTGAAAAACGGCGTTCTGAATAACCTGACCACCGGTGTCAGCGTCAACTTCCCGGCGTTTCCGGACTTTTTGCAAAAGATCATCGCCGCGGGCGGGCTCATGAACGCGATGAAAGGCGGCCTTCTATGAAATTCAACATCGCAGCGGTGCCGGGCGACGGGATCGGCCCGGAGATCGTATCCGCGACCATCGACGTGATGCGGGCGGTGGGGGAAAAATACGGCCATGAATTTCTCGTGGAGGAGTTCCCTGCGGGCGGCTGCGCCATCGATCTGACCGGCGAACCGCTGCCCGAGCGCACCCTCGACGCCTGCCTTAAAAGCGACAGCGTGCTCCTGGGCGCGGTGGGCGGGCCCAAGTGGGAGGGCCTGCCGGGGTACTTGAGGCCGGAACGGGCGCTCCTGGGCATCCGCAAGGCCATGAACCTGTACGCCAACCTCCGCCCGGCGCGGCTGATGCCGGTACTGAAGGCCGCCTGCCCGCTGAAGGCGGCCACCGCGGCGCAGGGGTTTGACATGCTCATTGTCCGGGAACTGACCGGCGGCATGTACTTCGGAAAGAGCGGGCGTACCGAAGGCCCCTTCGGCGAAACCGCCTACGACACCGAATCCTACGGCGCGGGGGAGATCGCGCGCATCGCGCGCATTGCCTTTGAATCCGCGAGGAAGCGCGGCGGAAGGGTTATCAGTGTCGACAAGGCGAACGTCCTGGAATCCTCACGGCTCTGGCGGGAGACCGTCCATGTGGTCGCGAAGGATTACCCGGATGTGCAGCTTTCCGACATGCTGGTGGACAACGCCGCCATGCAGCTGATCGCGAGACCCTCCCAGTTTGACGTGGTCTTGACCAGCAACATGTTCGGCGACATCCTGTCGGATGAGGCGTCTCAGCTGACAGGCTCCATCGGACTCTTGGCGTCCGCTTCGCTGGGCGACGGAACGCGGGGCATGTACGAGCCCATCCACGGCTCCGCGCCGGATATCGCCGGGCAGGGCATCGCGAACCCCATCGCCACGATTCTATCCTTTGCGATGATGCTGCGCATGTCCTTTAACCTTCCGAAGGAGGCAGCCGCCGTGGAAGCCGCCGTGGAGGCGGCGCTCGGGGCCGGGCACCGCACCCGGGATATCGCGGCGGGCGGGCCCTACGTCACCTGCGGCCAGATGACCGAGCACATCTTGGCCGCGATCTAGCGGGTTCCGGTTTTGGAGAGGGATTCGGCGTCCGAGCGGGTTTTTATCCGCCGGACGCCGGTTTTTGCACCGACGGCGTTAAAGATGGAAGGCGGCATTGCGTAAGCAATTTGATTTATGGTATACTGTTCCTTACGATAGTAGTTCGCTGGAGGCGCTTTGTGCAGACTTTTTCCAAGGGGCGGCTGATCGTGGGCTCCGCGATCGGGGTGGCTTGCGGCCTGACGGTGCCGCTTTTGTTGACGGCTTCCGCCTGGGTCATGCCTGTCTCGGTGGTTTTTGCGTTTTTGTGGGTGTGGGCGGGCTGGCCCACGGTTGTGGTGGGCGCGCTGAGCGTCGCGCTCGCCGGAAGCAAATTCCTGGGCTGGGGGTTTTCGCTGGCGTTTCTATATCTGGCGCTGCCCGGCGTCGCGGCGGCGGTTCTGACCGGGCTTCGAAAGCCGTTTTATCGCGCTGTGGCGCTTTCGGTGGCTGCCCAATGGTTTGCCTACGTCTCGCTGACGGTGGCCATGTGGCTCTTCTTCCGTCAGAACCTGGTGGACGTGCTGACCGGGGCGCTCGAGGGCATGTTCCGCGAACTTCCCGGCTACTTGCAGCACTACCTCTTACTGCAGATGGGTCAGATGGGCTTCTTCGGTACGAGCACCGGCATCAATTTCTCGAACGCCATCCTGACGGATGCGCAGCTTCAAAACCTGCTCGCGCACCTCATCTACACGATCAACGAGGGCCTCAAGCTGACGCTGCCCGCGTATGTGCTGACCTCCGGCGCGACGACCGGCGCGCTCTCCTACGGGGTGGCCGCATGGGTGCGCGTGCGCCGGGGCGACGACCCGGCCGTGCCTTTTGTAAAGCCCGAGGGCTGGCGGCTCACCGCCAACCTCATCATCGGTCCGCCCGCGCTGGCGCTACTATGCCTCGCGCTGAGGCAGATGGGCGTTCTGGGCGCGCAAGAGGCCTACATCGCGATGATCAGCCTTGCCCAACTGCTGTTTTCGGTGCAGGCGGTGGGCGTGATCGACCGCAGGACGAAGGCGGCCGGCATGGCACCCGGAAAGCGCACGGCGCTGATCGTGTTGGCGCTGGTCGTTGCGCAGACGCTGATGCCCTTTGTGGGCATGTACTCGGCGCTTTTCGGCTCGCGGGGGCTCATATCGGAAAAAATACGGAAAAAGATGGATGGAAAGGGGGACGAGTAGCGTGAAGGTCATACTGCTTCAGGACGTCAAGGGAACCGGCAGGAAGGATCAGATTCTCGAAGTCTCCGACGGCTTCGCGAGGAATTTTCTCTTGCCCAGGAAGCTGGCCAAGGAGGCTTCCGCCGAGGCGCTCAACGCCATTGAGAAGGCCAAGGGAGCCGCGCAGCACCGCGAGGATTTGAAAAAGGCCGAGGCCGAGCAGAAGGCTCGGGATCTCAAGGGCAAGGTGGTCGTCGTCAAGGCCAAGGCGGGGGAAGGCGGAAAGCTCTACGGCTCCATCACCGCCGCCGAAATTGCGGACGCGCTCAAGGAGCAGCACAAGGTGGAGGTTGACCGCCGCAAGGTCGAACTGGAGGAGCCCATCCGCTCCGCGGGTCAAACCACCTTTACCGTGCGCCTGACCGCGGGCGTCTCCGCGCGCATGCTGCTCAACGTCGTGGCCGAAAGCAAGGAAAAGGCGAAGTAGGCGAACCATGGAACAGAGGATGACGGACCGGATTCCGCCGCACCATCTGGATGCGGAGCGCTCGGTTCTGGGCAGCATGCTGCTGGCCCGGGAGGCCGTGCTTTTGTCGCAGGAAATGCTGGATCCGGACGACTTTTACGACCCGGCGCACCGGGAGATTTTCTCCGCCATGTGTCACCTGGCCAACCAGTCCAAGCAGATCGACCTCGTCACCGTGGACGAGGAGCTTTCGCGCCGCGGTCGGTTGGAGGGCGTCGGCGGGCTGACGTACCTCGTGGGACTGTCCCGCTTTGTGCCGTCGGCGGCGAATGTCGCCGCCTATTTGCGCATCGTCGATGAAAAATCGACGCTTCGAAGGCTGATCTCCGCCTCCGGCCAGATCTCTCAGATGAGCTATACCGGCGAGCGCGAGACCCAGGACATACTCGCTACTTCCGAAAAGCTGATCTACGACATCTCCATGCGCAAGGGCGGCGAGATGCTCGAGCCCATCCAGCCCATCCTCGTCAAGACGTATGAGCAGATCGACCGTCTGGTCAAGAACAAGGGCAAGATCGAGGGCGTGCCAACCGGTTACCGCGAGTTAGACGACCTACTCACGGGCCTGCATCCGGGCGAACTGATCCTGATCGCTGCGCGCCCGTCGATGGGCAAGACCAGCTTTGGCATGAACATCGTCGAAAACGCCGCCATCCGCGCGGGCCGCAAGGCCGCGATTTTTTCGCTGGAAATGCCGGCGGAACAGTTGGCGATGCGCATGATGTGTACCGAGGCGCGGGTTGACATGCAGAACGTGCGGCGTGGCGCGCTGTCGGACGACGAATGGATGCGCCTGTGCGACGCCATGGGCCTCATCGGGCAGGCCTCCATCCACGTGGACGCCACCAGCGGCATCACCGTGCCGGAAGTCCGCTCCAAGGCCCGGCGGCTCCAGATGGAGCAAGGGCTGGACCTGATCATGATCGACTACCTTCAGCTGATGAGCGGCGCCGGCAACTTCGGCAGCCGCCAGGAGGAAGTCAGTTCCATCTCCCGCGCGCTGAAGGGGCTTGCGCAGGAGCTGCGGGTTCCGGTCATCGCCCTGTCTCAGCTGTCCCGCGCGCTGACCGGCCGCGCCAACCACAGGCCGGTGCTCTCCGACATCCGGGATTCCGGCGCCATCGAGCAGGACGCGGACGTGGTGATGTTCATCCACCGCGAGGACTACTACGACAAGGAGACGGAGCTTAAAAACATCGCGGAGATCATCATCGCCAAGCAGCGCAACGGTTCCCTGGGCACGGTTCAGCTGGGCTGGCGCGGCGAACTCACCTGGTTTGTCGATCTCTCGCCCGCGGCCAGGGAGGCGCTGCCGCCCTCGCCGTGAGTCGAGAGTATTGCAAAATTTCTGGCACTATATTACAAAACTATTTCTTGGTATTGCTTTTTGGTGTAGAAGCATGGTATAATTTCGCATATCGGATGGACTTTCCGAAAGAACCGATTTGCGGAGGTTATACGTCATGAAGAACCGGGACGCATGGATAAAGCCGTTTTGCGCGTGTTTGGCGGCCTTGATGCTGCTGATGACACCGCTGGATGGCGCGCTTGCGGCCCGGTATGCGCTTGTAAAAAAAGCCGACACCACTGCGCGGGCCTCGGCAGATGGCAGCGGCAAGGCGGTTTTCACCCTTTCAAAGGGAACCCGCGTGACGGTCAAGGCTGTCAAGGGCAGCGTGGCGAAGGTGGTTTACAAGGGCAAGACCGCGTTCATACTCACCTCCTACCTGAGCCTTGCGGCTGCCAAAGCCGAGGAGACGAAGGTGCTTCGGGATGTGAGCATGTACAAGGAGGCAAAGACCTCTTCGAAGAAACTGGCCGCGCTTTCTGCGGGCGACGTGGTCGCGCTCGTCGCGACCAAGGGCGACTGGGCCAAGATTCGCCAGGGCGACGGCTACGCGTTCATTCCCAAGGCCGCCTTTGACGCGCCCGTTGCAAAAACGCTGTCCGCCAAGTCTGCGGCGAAGGCCACGGAAAAAACGATGACCACAAAGGTCAACGCCAAGTTCTTCGCCCGGGCCAGCCAGTCTGCGGCCTATAAAAAGGTCAAGGCGGGAACCAGCGTGACGATTCTGGACGAGAAGTCCGGTTGGTACAAGGTCAAGAAATCCGGCGTGACCGGCTACATGCTCAAAAAGGTTTTTGTCGATGCAAAACCGAAGGCGACGTCTGCGCCCGCCTACAAGACGCTCAAGAAGAATGCCACCGGTTCCTCGGTATTGAAAATGCAGAAACAGCTGGAAGCGCTGGGGTATCTTGACATCGTCCCGAACGGAAAGTACGCGTCCACCACGGCCGCCGCGGTCAAGCTGTTTCAGTCCGCGAACGGACTTTCCAAGAGCGGCGTCGCAGACAGCGCCACCCAGGCCGCGCTTTACTCGGACGGCGCAAAAAAATCCGGGATGCTGTCGGCGTCCATTAAGCCCGGCGACAAGGGAACCGGCGTTCAGCGGCTTCAGATGCGGCTGCGCTCAAAGGGCTACTACGCCGGAAAGGTCAACGGCAAGTACGACGCGGCCACAAAGACCGCCGTCATGGCCTATCAGATCGCGGCGCGCCTGACCAAGGACGGCAAGGCAGGCCCTGCGACCCTCGCGAGCCTCTACTCCGCGAAGGCGCCCAAGGCTTCCCAGCGGGTGCTGGCGGCGGTGG
The DNA here is from genome assembly GCA_023443705.1 of Bacillota bacterium. GTDB lineage: Bacteria > Bacillota > Clostridia > Christensenellales > Aristaeellaceae > JAEZHK01. Next base: position 9,511 of record JAEZTD010000265.1, read on the forward strand.
CTACGGTCGCGCCCGCGCCTACCGCGACGCCAAAACCCACGGCCGCGCCGAAGCCCACCGCCACGCCGAAGCCCGCGGCTACGAAGAAGCCTGCCAAGAAGGCCTCATCCAAGGCGGAGAAGGTCATCGCGGTGGCCAAGGCCAAGCTGGGCAAGCCCTACGTGTTTGGCGCGGTAGGCCCCCGCAGCTACGACTGCTCCGGCCTTCTGATGGAGGCATACAGGGAGGCGGGCGTCTCGCTGCCGCACTCGGCCTATATTATCGGCTACTCGCTTGGCAAGAAGGTCTCCCGCAGCGAACTGGAGCGCGGCGACATCGTGTGCTTCAACACGATCGCGGACAGCGACCTTTCCGACCATGTGGGCATATACCTGGGCGGCGGCTCGTTCCTGCACGCGTCGAGCGGACAGGGCAGGGTGGTCATCAGCACGCTCACCGGCTTCTACGCCAACGCGTTTTCGTGGGGCAGGTCTGTTCTTTAGAAAATACAACCGATTCGGGGGAAGATGCTTGGATATCCGGCTGGTCGCGATGGATCTGGACGGCACGCTGCTCGATCAGGACAAGCGCATTTCCGAGGAGAACAGGCAAACGCTCCGCGCTTGCGAGGCCCGGGGCATCAAAATGGTCTTTGCCAGCGGGCGCAGCTTTGAATCCCTTCGGCGGATGGCGCTGGAGGTCGGGCTGTCGAGCCCCATCATCTCCGCCAACGGTGCGCGCGTGGATGGCTCGCCCAACGGGCCGATGCTGAAGGATTACCCCTTCGATCCGTCGCTCGCCAGAGCCGTCTACGACATCCTGTCGGAAAGCGGCTTGTATTTCATCATTTATACCGACGGGCGGCTGTACAAGTGCAACGCCGCCAGCGGCGGCGGGACGGAACGCGGCCTGAACGCCGTAAAGTGGAACGAGAAAAAGGAGCCTTCGCTGATCGACGTGGTGGACGACCCGTTGCGGACGGTGCGCGAAGGCCTTGACCGGGTACACAAGTTCGTTGTTTTCTCGCAGGATACCGCGCGCATTGAGGCGCTTCGCGGTCTTCTCGCCCGGACGACGCCCGCGAGTCTTTCCTCCTCCTGGTTTGACAACGTGGAGGTACTCCGCCCCGGTGCGGGGAAGGGCACGGCGCTGACGGATCTCGCGCGGTCGCTGGGCATCAAAAGGCAGCAGGTCATGGCGTTTGGCGACAATTTGAACGATCTGGACATGCTGAGGTGCGCCGGGGTTCCAGTGGCGATGGAGAACGCGATCGAGCCGCTCAAGGCTGTGGCGCGGCACATCGCGCCGCACCACAGCGAATCGGGCGTCGGCCGTGTGCTTCAGACGCTGGTTTTGAATGGGGACAAATTGTGATGCACATCGTGCTGGTCAATCCGGAAATACCGCAAAATACCGGAAACATCGCCCGTACCTGCGCGGCTACGGGTGCGTCGCTGCACCTGATCGAGCCACTGGGTTTCAGCCTTGACGACCGCTACTTAAAGCGCGCGGGGCTCGATTACTGGCACATGATGAACCTGACCCGCTACCCCTCGTGGGCGGCGTTCGCCGATGCGCACACCGGCGCCAGAATGCACTTCGCCACCACCAAGGCGCCGAGGGACTACGCCGGGGCCAGATACGGCCCGGACGACTTTCTGGTCTTCGGCCGGGAGACAAAGGGGTTGCCCGAAGAGCTTCTGACAGAAAACTATGCCCGGTGTGTGCGCATTCCGATGCGGGAGGGCGCGCGGAGCCTGAACCTGGCAAATTCGGTGGCGGTGGTTCTGTATGAGGCGCTCCGGCAGCAGGGATTTCCGGGGCTTCTGGGCGAAGGGCATCTTTCGAGCGTCCCGGAAGGGCCGGAGTGGCAGGATTATATTTAGTACGCCGTGCATCCAAACGGGCGCGCCGCGCGTCTAATATTTAGGCGGGATGTTTTCTTAAGGGGAGGATGATCGCATGGCCAGGTACATGACCCGGCGCGAGGTCGGGCGCAAGCGCGCGTGGTGGCGGGCTGTGAGCGGTCTTGCGGACTTTTTCGCGTCGATCGGCAGTTTTGTCGTGATCGTTCTTTGCGTTACGCTGATTACCACCCTGTTTACATGGCTCCGTGCCGATTTCTCGCAGACGATGTCGACGCTGGAGACCGTGGCGGTCAGCGCCATCGTGCAGCCCCAGTCGATGGGCGGCAGGTAGCCTAGTCCAGCGGATTCTGCCGGGCGTTTCGCCCGGCTGTTATTTTTTTCGGGTCTGTGCTATAATAACCCATATTGTGATGCGGAGGTGCGGCCTTGGAGGGGTGGATGGAACTTTTCGAGGCGGTCAACGCCTGCAAGCGCTGCGGGCTGTGCCGCGGACGCACCCATGCCGTGCCCGGCGAAGGCAACCCGAACGCGAGGCTGATGTTCATCGGCGAAGGCCCCGGCGCGCAGGAGGACAGGCTCGGCCGCCCATTTGTCGGCGCCTCCGGCGAGCTTTTGACCCGCTTTCTTCACGAGATCGGCGTCGAGCGCAGCGAGGTCTACATCGCCAACATCGTCAAGTGCCGCCCGCCGGGAAACCGCACGCCCACCGAGGAGGAGGCGCAGGCCTGCCTGCCATACCTGCGCATGCAGTTTATGCTCATCCGTCCGCGCATTCTGGTGCTCTTGGGCGGGACCGCCGCGAAGTACACGCTGGGCGGCGAGGTGCGCATCCGCCGGGATCATGGCAAGTGGGTGGAGCGAAAGGGCGTTCTCATGATGCCCACCTTTCACCCGTCGGCACTGCTCAGAGATCCTTCGCAACGCGCCGACGCCTGGCGTGACTTTCAAACCCTTCAGGCGCGGCTGCGCCAACTGGAGGAAACATGAAGAAACTCAATCAGGAGATGGCCCAGTTCTTTCGGACGCTGTACGCCGGCGAAGATAAGGTGCTTGTATACGGCGAAGGCAAGAAAAATGCGCGAATCATGCTGGTGGGCGAGGCGCCCGGCGGGCAGGAGGCGCTATTGGGCCGTCCGTTCGTCGGCAAGGCGGGCAAGAACTTGGACGAGTTTTTGGAGATGACCGGCTTTCGCCGGGAGGACCTGTACATCACCAACATCGTAAAATTCAGGCCCACGAAGGTTTCCGCCGCTGGACGCACAGTGAACCGCACCCCCACCCGGGAAGAAGTTCAGCTGTTTCTGCCCTGGCTTAAAAAGGAGATTGATTATATCAAGCCCGACTGCATCGTGACGCTTGGCAATACCGCCCTCTCGGCGCTTTGCGGCAAAGTGGTCATCGGCCAGATACACGGGCAGTTCCTCGAAGCGGAGGGGCGCAAGGTCTACCCGATCTACCACCCGGCCTCGCTGATTTACAACCGCGCGCTGGCGGACACCTACCGGGAGGATCTTCTCAGGCTCGCGCGGTGGCGTGAGGGTGAAAAATGATCGAAGTTGTTCGGTCAACGCCGAAGGCGCATCGCCTGAATCAAAACGGCGAATGCGTGCAATTGGTCGCCCTGCGCGAGGGGCGGCCGGTTTTTTCGGTGCTGACGGGGGTCGACCGCCGCTTTGTCCGCGAGGCGGGGGAGCGGCAGGGCTGGTTTGCCTTCGCGGAAGGCGCTGACGATCCGGAGGCGGCCCGCGCGCTGACCGCAGCCGCCGCCGCGTTCCAGCGGTCAATGGGCATGGAGCGCCTCGTCGGCCCCGTCCCGTCGGACGGGCGGTTCCAGCCGGGACTGAAAGTGGAAGGCGCGGATGCCGCGCCGCATCTGGACAGCCTTCTGACAAACTGCGGCTTTTCGGTTTTGCGGGAGTACCGCGCCTTTCGCATCCCGCCGGGCGGACTTCCCGGCATGGGTCAAGCGGCGTCGCGGGCGCGGAGCGTACACGGTGCTTCCGTTCGGCGCGAGCGCTTCACCCGCGCCTCCTGCCGCGCCGTGTACGATTTGTATGCGCCGCATCGCCTGAGCTTTGACGAATTCACCGCTTGGCTTTTCGACATGCGGCCCTTTGAACTCTACATCGCCTCCATACGGGGCGCGGATGCGGGCTTTGCCCTCGTCCGCCGGGAAGGGGTCGTGCGCCGGGTGGAGACCGTGATGGTCGCGCCCCGCTTTCAAAGGGGCCCGGCCCTTCTGTGCCTTCTGGACGCCCTGGAGTCTCGCCTTGGGCGGGTGACGCTGACCGGCGCCATCGACAGCGAAAATACGCCATCGCTGGCGGTTGCCCGCGCGCTGGGCGGGCAGGAATGCGAATTGTGGCGCGAGTACCTCCTTAATTTAATTCAAAATTAACAACATTCTCGCCTCTGGGGGGGTTCCCATGCGGCGCATTTTGTGTATGATAGTACTTGCGTTTGCTCAGGCAAACTTCGGCTTTGTCAAGATGACGGCGTGCGCCTCATACATTGGCACAGTCAGCTTGATATGGGAGGATTTTCTATGGCCTTCGAAAAATGCCCGCGCTGCGAACTGAATTACATCCTCGACGGAGGAGCCTTGTGCACGGTGTGCCGCAAGGAAGTGCACGGCGGCAGCGAGCAGGACGATATTGCCGAACTCTGCACGGAATGCGGCGAAAACCCTGTGGTACCCGGCGGCGAGCTGTGCCTGACCTGCCTGAAGGAGATGGCGCGCAGGCTTTCGCCCGCTGCCACCGAGGACGATCTGGTGCCCGATGCAACCCTTGAGATCGACAGCGTGAGTACGATGGACGAGATCGTCATCGACATCGACGGCGAAGAACTCCCCGAAGACGCGTTTGAAGACGATGAGGACGCTGACGAGGACGAGGACGACGAATTCACTGCCGCTGATCCGCTGGACGACGAGGAAATCTCGCTGGACGCGCTGGCGGACGATGAGGACGATGACGATTTACGCGATCGCTGATCTCCATTTATCCGACGGCGACAAGCCTATGGACGTATTTGGCCCGCATTGGTCGGGCCATTTTGCGCGCATTCGGGCGGATTGGCTGGAAAGGGTCGGCCCGGCCGATGTCGTGCTGCTGCCCGGCGACCTGAGCTGGGCGATGCAGCTGGAGGGCGCGCTGCCGCACATCCGTGAAGTCGCGTTGCTGCCCGGCCGGAAGATCCTCCTGAAGGGCAACCATGACTATTGGTGGAGCGGCATCGGCCGACTTCGCGCGTCGCTGCCTGAAGGCATGTACGCGGTGCAGAACGATTTTGTGGCGCTGGACGGCGTGTTGTTTGCCGGATCCCGGGGCTGGCTTCTGCCGGGCGAGGGGACGAACACCGAGGACGACCGCATTTATGCCCGCGAGCTTCAACGGCTGGAGCTCTCGCTCTCCGCCGCCCGGAGATACAGCATGACCGCGCCGCTGATCGGCATGGCCCACTACCCGCCGCTCAGCGCCGCCCGCCCGGACGCAGCACCGGCAAAAGCCTTCGCGGCATGGGGCGCCAAGCACGTGGTGTACGGCCATCTTCACGGCCCCGCGCTGGCGCACGCTTTCCGGGGCACCGCCGATGGGGTGGAGTACCATCAGGTCTCCTGCGACGGACTGGGCTTCCGCCTGTACCCGGTCGAGGAAATGTAAATTATAAATTAACTTTCTCGGCGTTTCGCCGCCGCGCCTTCGGGCGCGGCGGCTTTTTGCGAGCACTGCACAAGATGTTGTACTGGGTTGGGCGCTCAAGTACAAATTACGCCGCGGTGTCGGTGTGGGGAGAAAAATGTGAAAAAAAGTGGGGAAGAGTGGCGCATCGTGTCAAACTGTGGTATAATGTGGGCAAAATAAGCGGCGAGGGAGGTGATGGTCCTTTGGCAAGCGCATTTGCGGGCAATGTCTCGCATACGATTGACCCCAAGGGCCGCGTCACCATTCCGGCCGCTTACCGCGAAGCGCTGGGCGAAGGCTTCACCATCGGCCTCAACAACCAGCTCTCTGCGATCGCGCTGTATCCCGCCTGGCGCTGGCAGGAAATTGAGCGCGACCTGTCCCGCATCCCCCCGACGGACGTGACGGCTATGCGCTATGTGCGCCTGATCAACGGCAACTCCTTCCCGGGGTGTGACCTGGACAATCAGGGCCGCGCGCTGCTGCCGGCGATGCTTCGAACCAAGACCGGGATGGACAAGCAGATACGCTTCGTTGGCATTGGCTCTTGCCTTGAGGTCTGGGATGAGGACAAGTACCTGGCGGAGACCATGAGCGCGGAGGCCGACAGCGAGAAGTTGCTTGAGTACGTGAACCTTCAGTACTATCAGCCGAGAACTTGACGACAGCGTGCGGTTGTTCTAAACGGAAAGGGAAGGGAATAGAGTTGAATCGTATGCCAATAAGCGCCCAGAACCCGGGAAATGGAGCCGGCGCCGAGAATTGGTGGGGCGATTTTGACCGAGCGGTTCCGCGCCCGCGGCCGGAGCAGAATTCGAAGCGCGTTTTCGACAATCCGGGCTATGCGAAGACCCGAGAGCGGGCCCCCCGGGCGATCAGGCGCAGCCGCGCGGAAAAGAGCGTCACCACCCGCGCGATGATGTACCTGACCGTGGCGGTACTGGTATTGGGCCTTGTGATGCAGGTCGGCAGGCTTGCGCAGATCGCATCTTCCGCAAAGCGCATCTCCAACCTGACCGCCGAGATCAAGGACCTGCGCGGCGAAAAAGAAAACCTGGAGGTTCGGCTGTCAATGCAGCAGAACCTGGATCGCATCCGCGATCAGGCCATCAACAAATGTGAAATGACCTACCCGACGGAAGGCCAGATCCGCGTGGTCGCCCTGATGGGTTCCGGTTCCGAGCCACTCACGCAGACCGCCTCGAACAGTGTGGAGGCGCCGGACGCGGATTGACCCGGAGCAACGCCCAAAAACCCTGTGTGTGCCCGCAGACTTTTCGACCAATGCATGCCGTTGTCGGCCTGACGCAGTTTCACTGCGACTTTCCGCCGGCCCGCTGCTTTGAGCGAAAACCGCGCCGCCCGCTTACGGCTTTTTGTGTCTTGCTCCGAACCGGAGGAGGGCACTTCATTGATCGTGACCGGGCCGGTGGTCCGCCGCCGGATCGCCCTGTCCCTGGTGGTCTTTCTGGCGCTCTTCTTCGCGCTCGCCGCACAGCTGTTCAAGCTGCAGATTCTTGAAGCCGAGGAGCTCCAGCAGCGAGCGCAAACGCAGTGGACCAGCCAAAGCGTGATTGCGCCGCGGCGGGGCTCCATTTTGGATCGGAACGGTCGCGTCCTGGCCCTCAGCGCCACGGCCTACACCGCTTCGGTCAGCCCCCGACAGGTTCAGGATGTCCAAGCCTTCGCGCGCATTCTCGCGCCGATTCTGGACATGGAAGAATCTGTCGTCGTCAAAAAGGCATCGGACCGTTCCAAGGGCGGCGTGATTCTGAAGCGGCAGCTGACCCGGGACATCGCGCAGCAGCTGCGCGCCATGATCTCGGAGCACGTGTCCGCCGGAAGCAAGGCGCTCGACGGGCTGTATTTGGAAGAGGATGCGCGCAGATACTATCCGATGGGCGCGTTCGCTTCTCAGTTGATCGGCCTTACGTCGATTGACGGAACCGGGCAGGCAGGACTCGAGGCGTCTCTTGACAAGTATCTTTCCGGAAAGGCCGGAAGCGTACTGTCGGAGATCGACGGCAGGGGAAGGCGGCTTTCCTACGGCGAAAGCGAGTACATCTCTCCCGTAGACGGCGGCAGCGCGACCCTGACCATCGACGCCTCCATCCAGAGCTTTGTGGAACAGGCCGCGCGGGAAGCCATCAGCGTCAACCGCGCCAAGGCTGTCCGGGTTCTCGTGATGAACCCGAAAACCGGCGAGATCCTCGCCATGTGTTCAAAACCGGACTTCGACCTGAACGACCCGCCCCGGGACGACGTCGACGCGCTCAACGAGCTGCTTCGAAACCGCGTCATCACGGACGCTTACGAACCTGGTTCGACCTTCAAGATCGTGACCACTTCCGCCGCGCTGGATGCCGGCGTCACGAGCGTAAACGACGGCTTTTACTGCTCGGGTTCGGTGGTGGTGGACGGCGGGCGCATCCGCTGCTGGGACAGCGGCCACGGCGCCCAGAACCTCGCGCAGGGTCTGCAGAATTCCTGCAACCCGGTCTTTGTGGAGCTGGCGCTTAGGCTTGGCATTGAGCGCTTTTATCATTATATGGAGGCCTTCGGGCTCGGCATGGTGACCGGTGTGGACATCTCCGGCGAGGGAACCGGCATCCTGATCGACGAGTCCCGCGTCAAGCGGGTGGACATCGCCCGCATCGGCTTCGGTCAGTCGGTGGCGGTGACGCCGCTGCAGCTCCTGACCGCCGCCTGCGCGGCGGTAAACGGTGGAAACCTGATGAAACCTTACGTCGTCAAAGAGATCAGGGACGCCGATGGAAACGTGATTGAGCGCGGCATGCCGACGGTCATCGGGCGCGCAATCTCGGAAAAGACCTCCACAACCATGCGCAAGCTCCTGGAACTGGTCGTGGAAAAGGGCGGCGGCCGCAACGCCCGCATCAGCGGCTACCGCATCGGCGGCAAGACCGGAACGGCGCAGGTGTACGTGGAGGGCGTGGTGTCCCGGGATACCCACATCGGCTCGTTCCTCGGCTTCGCGCCTGCGGACGATCCGCAGGTGGCGGTGATCGTAATCGTGGACGAGGCCGGCAAGCGGCCGGACTTCGGCGCGGTGACTTCGGCGCCGTTCGCGAAGGACATCCTCCAGAAGACCCTTGCCTACCTCGGTTATGCGCCGGCCTCCGAAGAGAAGAACGTGGCGCCGGCCACCGTGCCCGACGTCACGGGCATGACCCAAAACGAGGCCGAAAAGGCGCTGAAAAATGCGAACCTCGACGCGATCATAAGCGGCGAAACCGGCGAAGTGGTCGAGCAGATGCCCGCCCCCGGCGCGCATATGGCGCCGAAGTCGCTGGTCATGCTATACTTGAAGGACGCGCAGGACGACGCCTACGAGGTATCCGTGCCCGACGTTTCGGGCCTGAACATCCTCGAGGCAAGCCGCCTATTGACCGCCTACGGCCTGTCCATGAAGGCCGAAGGCACCGGCGTGGCGGTTTCCCAGAGCCCGGCACCGGGCAAAAATGCGATCCCTACCACCCTCGTCCGCGTTAAATTTCAAACGCCGGGCGGTTAATACGGAGCGGCTGACCGGGCCGTTCCGGACACAGGAGGACGATTGGATGAGAATTACACACCTGTCGAAGAACATTCCGGGGCCTGTACAGGTTCTGGGCTACGAACACCAGGACGTCACCTCGCTGTGCACCGATTCCAGGAAGGTCGAAAAGGGCGCCCTGTTCTTCTGCATACCGGGCCTCCGTACCGACGCCCATGACTTTGCGCCCCAGGCGGTGGAGGCCGGCGCGGTGGCGCTGGTGGTGGAGCGCAAACTTGACATTGACTGCGCGCAGATCCTCGTGCGAGACGTGCGCGAGGCGCTTTCCTATATCGCGGCGGAGTTCTACGGCAACCCCGCCCAGCAGCTGAAGTTGGTGGGGGTCACCGGCACAAAGGGAAAAACCACCTCCAGCTTTCTGATAAAATCCGTACTGGAGGCCGCGGGCCACAAGGTCGGCTTGATTGGCACCGTATGCTCCATGATCGGCGAATGCGAGGTTCCCGCAAACCTCACGACCCCGGATCCCATCGACTTCCAGAGCCTTCTTCGGCAGATGGCGGACAAGGGTATGGAGTATGTCGTGATGGAGGTCTCCGCCCACGCGCTGGCGCTCAAGAAACTCGAGGGGATAGTCTTTGATGTGGCGGGGTTCACCAACCTCTCTCAGGATCACCTAGACTTCTTCCACACGATGGAGGACTACCTTGAAACCAAACTGACGCTGTTCACCCAAGAGATGTGCCGCCAGGCGGTGGTCAACGTGGATGACGAACGCGTCGCGATCGCCTTCCAGGAACTTTCCATCCCGGTAACGACCGCCGGAATCCGCAGGCCTGCCGATGTCTACGCGAACGACATCGAGATCGGCGAGCGGGGCCTTTCCTATCGGCTTACTTTCCACAAGCGCGCGGCGGCCGAGGTGAACCTGCGCATGGCGGGCATATTCAACGTCTACAACAGCCTCATGGCGGCCGCCATGTGCGACGTGCTGGGCATTAGAATCGAGAACATCAAAAAAGGGCTGGAGGCGGTCAAGAGCGTGCCCGGCCGCATCGAGCTGCTTGAGACCGAGACGCCCTACCGCGTGATTCTGGACTACGCCCACTCGCCCGACGCGCTGGAAAACATTCTGAGCACCATCCGGCAGACCACGAAATCCGGCCGGGTGATCGTTCTCTTCGGCTGCGGCGGGGACCGGGACCACGACAAGCGCCCCATCATGGGCGAAATCGGCGGGCGGCTGGCGGATTTCTCCATCCTGACCAGCGACAACCCCCGAAGCGAGGATCCCAACCAGATTCTGGAAGAAATTGAGAAGGGTATCCGGAAAGTCTCGGGTGCGAACTACATCGTTATTGAAAACCGCCGCAAGGCCATCGCCCATGCGCTCGAGATGGCGCGCCCCGGCGATGTCGTGGTGTTGGCGGGCAAGGGGCACGAAACCTATCAGGAGATCAAGGGGGTCAAGCATCCCTTCGATGAAAAAGTCGTCGTGCGGGAACTGCTTGAAAAAATACAGGTAAAATGAAACAAGGGCGCGCGGAGGGGAACAGAAGATGCAACGACTGATCTGGACGGTACTGATTTCGTTTTTGGCGGCGATTGCGCTGGGGCCGGTACTGATACCGTGGCTCAAGCGCATGAAATTCGGCCAGACCATTTACGATCTGGGGCCGGAGAGCCACAAAAAAAAGCAGGGCGTCCCGACGATGGGCGGCATCATCTTTCTGATCCCGATGCTGGCTGTGACGCTCATCATGTCCGACGGCGAATCCCGGTGGGATTACTTGCCGGTGGCGCTGATCGCGACGCTGGGCTTTGGACTGATCGGCTTCGTGGACGACTTCATCAAGGTGCGAAAAAAGCGCTCGCTTGGCCTGACGCCGCTGCAGAAGATCGTGCCACAGCTTATACTGTCCATCGCGTTTTCGGTCTGGGCGTACACCGAGCCGTCCATCGGGTCCAAGTGGATTGTGCCGTTTACGACCATAGAATGGGATCTGGGGATCTGGTACATCCCGATGATGGTGTTTGTGATGGTGGCCACGGTCAACAGCTCGAACCTGCTGGACGGCCTCGACGGCCTTCTCTCTGGGTGCGCGCTGATCGATTTCATCACGCTGGCGCTGATCCTGATGCTGATGGCCGCGTCCGGCGCGCCGCAGAGCGGCAACCTGACGAACCTGATGCTCTTCTCGGGCGCCACGGCGGGCGCGCTGCTTGGGTTTTTGCGCTTCAACAGTTACCCGGCCGGCGTCTTCATGGGCGACGTGGGTTCCTTCGCCATCGGCGGCGCGCTGGTGGCGGTGACCACGCTAACGAGGCTGTCGCTCCTGATCCCGATCATCGCGCTGGCGATGGTCATGTCAAGTCTATCGGACATCATTCAGATTGCTTACTTCAAGGCCACCCACGGGAAGCGCGTGTTCAAAATGGCGCCGCTGCACCATCACTTTGAACTCTCCGGCATGCCGGAAACGCGCATCGTCTCCATGTACATGATCGTGACGGCGCTACTTTGCCTGGTGGCGCTGCTCGGTTTCACGGCTTAGCGCGCAGCGGGCGCGGGGAGGGATGAATATGCGGGACAAGAGGGTGCTGGTCGTCGGCATGGCGCGAAGCGGCATCGCCGCGGCGCGCCTGCTTCTGGAGTTGGGCGCCCAAGTGCGCATCTCGGACCAAAAGACGTCGGCAGAGCTTGAAGGACAGTTGGAGGAACTCCGGCTGGACGGAATCGAATGGCGGCTCGGCGAGCCTTTGGAGGCGCTGCTCGAGGGCATGGACCTCGTGGTCGTCAGCCCCGGCGTGCCCGTTACGCACCCGGCGGTCGAGGCGGCAAGGCGGCGGGGCATCCCGTTAATCGGCGAACTGGAGCTGGCCTACCGCCATGCCCAAGGCAAGTTGATCGCCATCACAGGCACCAACGGCAAGACCACCACCTGCACGCTGACCGGGGAAATTTTTAAAAACGCCGGAAAGCTCACCTATATCGTGGGCAATATCGGATTTCCGTACACCGCCGTCGCGCTCAAGACGCGGCCCGAGGACGTGACCGTGTGCGAGGTTTCGTCCTTCCAGCTGGAGACGGTGGAGAAGTTCCACCCGGCCATCACCGCCGTCCTTAATATCTCCGAGGATCATTTGAATCGGCACGGCACAATGGAGGCCTATACCGCCCTCAAAGCGCGGGTGTTTGAAAACCAGACTGCCGATGAGACGCTGATTCTGAACTACGACGATCCGGCGCTTCGAGAGATGGCCAAGGATGCGCCCTGCCGCGTCAGATGGTTCTCGCGCCTCTCGATTCCGCCCAAGGGCGCCTTCGTTGCGAACGGCAGCGTGGTTTACGGCACCGCCGAAGACCACCGCACCATCTGCGTGGCCGATGAAATCGCCATCCCCGGTCCCCACAATCTGGAGAACGCGCTGGCCGCCACCGCCATCGCCATGTGCGCCGAGGTACCGCCGCCGGTCATCCGCCACACGCTGCGCACCTTCAAGGGCGTCGAACACCGGATCGAAAAGGTGCGGGAACTAAACGGCGTCACCTACATCAACGATTCCAAGGGCACCAACGTGGACTCCACGCTGAAGGCCATCGCGACGATGGCGAAGCCCACGGTGATGATCCTGGGCGGCTATGATAAACACGTGGACATGTCGCGGCTGTGCCAGGCCATACCCGGCAGCAACATCCGGAAGGTCGTGCTGATCGGCGACACCGCGCCGCAGATCCAGAAGGGGCTTGACGCGGTAGGCTTTGCCGATTACGCAAGCGCCGGGCACGACTTCGGAAAGGCCGTGG
>JAEZTD010000274.1 GCA_023443705.1 Bacillota bacterium
CCGCGCGCATGGGCATGACGGACCGGGTGATCTATTCCTCATTCAACCACCACAGCCTCGTGCGCGTAAAAGCCATCGACCCCTCGATTTACTGCGGGATTTTGTACGAATGCGCCATGGTCAGACCGTGGGAATATGCGAAGGCTTTGGGCATGAACGCGCTCCACCCGCATTTTTCGGAACTGAGGGTTCCCGGCGAGTGCGACAAGGCGCACGCGCTGGGGCTTGATGTCAACCCCTGGACGGTCAACGAGGAGGAACATATCCGCATGACGTTTGATGCCGGCGCAGATTGGGTGATTACCAATTACCCGGATCGCGCGCTGGCGGTCCTCGCCACCCTTGACGCGAAGGGAACGCAGGCTTGAAGCGCGAAGATTCCGATTTCGACGGCTGAAGGCAGGCAAAAGTAAAGCAGATAAAAAGGCGAGCCCCATAACGGGTCTCGCCTTTTGCCATGCCCGGAAACACGCGCCATACGGATGCCGCTGAAAACTATGCGCCTGTGGCGTGCTCCCGCCGGCGCGTTTGCCCACGGCGAGACGCCTTCAAGCATCTTCGAAAGGCATCGAGCCCATTACCAGATGGCGACCCTTTCTTCGGGGGCGCGGTACATTCCATCGCCGGGCTGAACGTCAAAGGTTGTGTAGAAATCGTCCATGTTTTGCAGCTGAATGTTCGCGCGCAGCTTGTTGGGCGCGTGGACATCCAGTTGAAGCAGCAGCGCTTCGTATTCCGGCGTGGACTTTTGCCGCCAGATGACGGCCCAGTTGGTGAAGAAGGCCGTCAGGTCCGCATCTGCATCCAACTTGGCGGCTTCCAGCGCGCAGGCGAGGCCGCCCGCATCGGCCACATTCTCCGCCACGGTGAGGGCGCCGTTCACAACGCCCCCGGCGTATTGGATGCCGTCGAACGCCGCTTCCATGGCTTGTGACAACGCATCAAATGTATCGTGATCTTCCGCGGTCCACCAGTTGGCGAGGTTGCCCAATTCGTCGAATTTGGCGCCGTTGGGGTCAAAGGCGTGGGAGATTTCGTGCGCGATGATCGTGCCGATGCCGCCGAAGTTCGCGGACGAAGATTGCTCCAGGCTGTAAAAGGGCGCTTGCAAAATCGCAGCCGGGAAATTGATGCTGTTGTCCAGCGGCGAGTACATGGCGTTCACCGTGTCCGCGCTAAGCGGCCATAGGCTGCGGTCCACGGGCGTATTCCATTTGCTGTAGTTGTCCAGTTTGCTCAGACGCGTGAACGCCATCGAGTTCCCGACCAGCGTGCCGCCCTCGGCGGACGGCACGGTAAGCATCTGGCCATACAAGGGGCGCGGTTCGTCCGGATAGCCGACGTGGATTGCCATGGTCTCCAGTTTTTTGATGGCCGTCGCGCGGGTATCGGCGCCGAGCCATGTGTTTGCGGACAGGCGGTTTTCGTAGGTTGCGAGAATCGTTTCAACCATCTTCCGTACGTCCTGCTTCGCCTGTTCGCCGAAATAGGTTTGACCGTAGTAGATGCCCACCACTTCACCAAACATCCCCGACGCCAGCGAGTATGCGCCTTTTTCGGGGGACGGGGCTTCGGAGGTGCCGGTAAGCATGCGGGCGAAGCTGCCCGATTCCACGCGGAAGTCGTCGCTAAGGCAGCGGGCAAGGCTGTTCACGGTGGATACCAGCATCCAGCTCTTCATCGCCGGAAACGTTTCCTCGTTCACCAGCTTGTTCAGCGCCGAGAAATAATCGGGGTCGGTGGATACAATGGTGCGGGGAACCGATCCCAGAAGCTCCGTGAACGATGCGGCAAAGTCCATGCAGTCAATCTGCGCGTCAAACTCCGAAAAATCCATGGGATTGTAAAGCTTGGTATAATCGCTGGATTCCTCGGCGCTCTTTATGTAGGGGACGAGGCTTTCATCAAACGCAAGTGCCTGCCGCACGATCTGTTCGGCCTCATCCTCCGTCTTGCCCGCCATCACCAGGAGGGTGGCCGACATTTGGGCATAAGCGCTCTGGAGCATGTCTTTGGTGGTTTCATCCGCATAATAGGATTTATCCATCAGGAACAGCCCGGGGGCCGATATGTACAGCGCGTTGACGGAGGCGTCGCCCATGTCCGCCATGACGCCGGCTGAAAAGGGCGCAGGCATACCCAATAGATCCCATTGCGCCCACTGGTCGGAAAAATCCGCCAGATTCTCGAGGCGTTCCACCATCTCCATGTAGGGCAGCAAAGGTTCCGCGCCGGCGGCGTCCCTTGCTTCAAAGTCCAAAGCCAGGCGATAGAATTCAAGAAAATGAGTCAGCGCCTTATCCGGCTGCTTCTCTCCGCGAAGCATGGCCGTAAAGTCTTTCGTGAGGGTTTCTTCCACATCGTCGGATATATCCATGAAACCGCCAACGGAGGGCCTGTCGGCCGGAATCACGGCAGAAGCGAGCCACTCCCCGTTGACCGCCTCGTAAAAGTCGTCCTTTGGTGAAATGGAATCCGCTAAGGCGGTCATCCCGTTTCCGATGAACAGCACTGCCGCCACGCATACACACAAGATACATAGAATTCTTTTCTTCATACCGCGCCTCCTTTAATACTCTTGCCGGGGAAAACCCTGCCGCTGGATTCGCTACGTCAGCGCCTTTGTCAGTGTCAGAACATTCCGGTTCAGCGCATACGCATAGTGGATTGAGTCCGCGATTTTTTTGGTCATGAAGATGCCCAATCCGCCGATCTCCCGGTCTTCGGCCGAGAGGGTGACGTCCGGGTCCGGTTTTTCAAGCGGGTTGTAGGGGGTTCCGCAATCCGAAAAGCGCAGCACTGCGACGGGCGGCTCGCCCACGATGCCGATTTCGATCGTGGCTTCTCCCTCGCCCGGGGCGTAGGCATAGCGCGCGATGTTGACGAAGATCTCCTCCGCCGCGACGGCCAGCCGCGCCTGCGCCTTGGGCGGGCAACTGCGCGCTTCCAGCTCTTGGCCGATGAACTGAAGGATGTCATCAAGCTTGTCGATCCGTGCGGGAACGGTCAGGCTCTTCACGTTTTCTCTCCCCTTTTGCCAAAGCACAAGGCCAGCATTGTGATGTCGTCAAACTGCGGCGCACCGGCGGCGAAGGCGTCCACGTCCTCCTTGACCGAGCGCAGGATCGCCGCCAGATCCGGCGTGCGCTGCGCGTTCAGCACCCGCATAAGCCGCTCGTCGCCGTAGAGCCGGTCCTCGGGATCGGTGGCTTCGGTCACGCCGTCGGTGTAGATGTACAGCATGTCGCCCGGGGAGAAGAGCGCCTCCTCCTGGCGGTAGCGGATGCCCTCCATGCCCGCCAGCACGAAGGCTGCGCGGGACCTCAGGAACTGGAAGTCCCCGCCCGCCCTTCGGATCAGCGGCGGGTTGTGGCCGGCGTTGACGTAGGCAAAGCGGCCGGTGGAGATTTCGAGCACCCCCATCCATGCTGTGACGAACATGCCCGCGGCGTTGTTTTCACTGAGCCGCGCGTTGGCCTCGGTAAACACCTGCGCTGGGCTGAGGCCGGTCTGTGCCAGCGTCTTGACGAGGGTCTTTGCGGTCATCATGAACAGCGCCGCTGGGATGCCCTTGCCCGACACATCCGCGATTATAACCGCCAGGTGATCTTCGTCCACCATGAAGAAGTCGTAGAAGTCGCCGCCCACCTCCTTGGCTGGCGTCATGGTGGCGTAGATGTCGAATTCGGGTCGGTCCGGGAAGGGTGGGAAGATGCAGGGAAGCATGCTGGCCTGTATTCTGGTGGCGACGCCGAGCTCGGCGCCAATGCGCTCCTTTTCGGCGGTGACCCGGGTCAGGTTTTCGATGTAATCGCGGAGCGAGGCAGTCATGCGCTCAAAACTCCGGCTCAAAAGCTCGATCTCGTCTCCGGTATGGATGTCCGGGCGGTAATCCAGCTTGCCTTCGCCAATTTGGCGCACATCCTCCGACAGCTTCAGGATGGGCCGGGAGATGCGGCCGCAGGCACCCCGAACGATCGCGATGAAGGCCGCGGCCAGCGCCGCGAAAGCCCCGACCATGATGAAGTTCAGATTGCCGATGATGTCCCCCATATCGGCGCGCGCCCCGCGGATGATTTCGTCGATGGCCGCGCTGGAGCGGGCCGCAGGCGCCAGAATTTCGCCCACCGGCATGACGACGGTCAGCTTCCAGCGAGTGGTCGCGACCGGCGCAAAGAGGATGTAGACCGGCTCGCCGCCGATTTCGCTGCGGACCGCACCGGTTTCGCTTGCGCGCATCGCCTCCAGCGCGGCGTCCGCCTGGGTGCCGAGGAGCGCGTCCGGCGCGCTGTTCTCCTCGCTCAGGCCGCGGGCTGAAATGGCGCTGCCGTCCTCCGAGAACAGCATCGCATAGCCGCCCGCGCCGAACTGGGTATTCAGGATCTCCTTGTTGATGCTTTCAATCAAGAGATCCACGCCCAGGACACCACCAAACGCGCCGTTTACGGTGATCGGCCGCGCCATCGTGACCGTGAGCCCCCGCCCGAAGCTATCCGGGTAGGTTTCGGAGACGTAGAGCGAGTCCGTCCGCTTCGCCGTCACGTACCAATCGAGGCCGCGGCAGTCAAAAGCGCCGATGCCGGCCTTGTCGGCGGCATACTGATCGTATCCGATGTTGGCGCCGGATTCGTGGGCGGTGTAGACGCTGGAAATTTCCGGGGTGTTGGCGAGCACAGCCGCGAACACGCCCTCCAGATTGCCCAAGAGTGCGTTTTCGCGCGTTGCCTCGGGCGTACCGGCGATGTCCTTTGTCGCGGGCAGGTAGTGGAGCGTCGGGCCGTTGGGGAGGACCCCGGCCACCAGTTCGTCCGGGGTAGGCACCGGGCGGGGGACAAAGCGATCCGGGTGTTCATAGAGGTAGGCGGTATACGCGGCCATTTCGTCGACGGCGCGCACGAAGGATTTCAGCCGCTCGTCAATGGTCACCGCCTTTTCTTCGACAAAGCTGCGCGCCGCGTCCAGCGCCTGGTCGATCAGCATGGCTTCGCTGTTCTTCGCGGCCTCTTCGCCCAGCCGTTCGGCGCTTGTCTCGGCGCTGTCGCGCAGGTAGCGCATGCCTGCCAGCGAGAACGCGAAGCTGAGCGCCAGCGCCGCGCAGAGCAGGATCAGAAAGGTTTTGAGCAATCGTGTTCTGATGGAGCGCCTCATGACTGCTCCTCCCATGTTAAGACGCCTGACGCCCGGAGCGTCTCATCGGTTTTGATGAGCGCGGACGCCAGTTCCCACGTCAGAATCTGCATCGATATGTTCGTGCTGAAGCCGTCGCCCTGAATGTCTACAGGCACGAATGTCCCCTCGTGGCGGGCGCCGGTTCGCAGGAGCATGTTGTAGGATGCGCTGTTGAAAAGGTTCACCGGCCGCTCGCCCCACGCATCCCGTACGGTGCGCACGCGGTAGACCTCGCCGCATGTTTCGCTGTAGCCCAGGGCGGCGAAATGGCGCATTCCTGCATAGAACAGCGCCTCCGCCAGCGCGTTGCCCCGCCGACCGGGCGCGACGAGAATTTCCTTGCTGAAATAGAGCGTTCGCGCTTCCTGCGCATGTGCAAGCCTTTCCCCGAGCGCCGGAGGATGGATGTTTCGGCCCGACAGGTATTTGGGGTCGTTCAGGCCGCACCAGAGCATGCCCAGCGCTTCCCCTCCCTCGTCCTTCGCGATCAAGAGAAACTCCGTTTCGTCGCGGAGAAGGCGCAAAAGGCCGCGCTCGTCCTGAATTCGAAACATGCCGCCCGCCCGCTCAAAGTTGTCTGGCGCGTGGGGGTTAAGGCGCTCCAAGCAGTTGCCGCGATGGATCCACACGGCGCGGTACAGTTCGGCCACGGGCTCCACGTCCGCGTCGGTCATGGGCGAAATGGTCAGGCAGCGTCCGCGCTGAACGACCACCGTACGCGTAAGCGCAAAGCGCCGCGCGCCGCCCCCCTCCGACCGCGCCCCGGGATGGCGGGGTGTCATTCGATCGTGAGGATGTCGGCAAAGCCGGTCACCTCAAAGACCTCCATTACGGCTTCGCCCACGCCCGTCAGGCGCATGCGCCCTTGTCGGTTCATCCGCTTCTGCGCGGCCAGCAGCACGCGCAGCCCCGCGGAGGATATGTATTGAAGCTGCGCCATGTCCAGCGTGAGTTCCCGAACGCCGTCAAGTTTTTCGCCCAATTCAGCTTCCAGTTCGGGCGCGGTAACGGTGTCCAGCCGCCCGGCGAGCTTCATTGCCACCGTGCCGGGGCCTTCGGTCTTTTGGATTTCCATAGAATTCTCCTCCTCGTCCAAGCTTTCGGTCAGGCGGTCTCGGCGTCTATTTGCTGCCGCCTGACCAGATCGGCAAAGAAGCCGTTTTGGGCGCACAGTTCCTCGTAGCTGCCGTCCTCGACGATCCTGCCGCCCTCCAGCACCAGAATCCTGTCGCACTGCCTGATCGTCGACAGGCGGTGCGCGATGACGACGCGCGTACTCTTGATGGCGCCGAGCGCATCCGAGACCTGCTTTTGCGTCAGGTTGTCCAGTGCACTGGTGGCCTCGTCCATCATGAGCACCCTGGGCTTTGGGGCGATGGCGCGGGCGATCATGAGCCGCTGCCGCTGTCCGCCGGATATGCCGCCCGAGCCTTCGGACAGCACGGTGCGCATGCCCATGGGCATGTTCCGGATATCCTCCTCCATGCCGGCGAGGCGGGCAGCCTCCCACGCCTCGTCCATCGTCAGCCAGGGCGCGGAGATGGTGATGTTGGAATAGATGTCGCCGGTGAAGAGCCGGCCGTTTTGCAGCACCACGCCGATGTTGCGGCGCAGCGACTTCAGGTCCACCGTCTGGATGTCCGCGTTGTCGTAGTAGATCGCGCCGGTCTGAGGTTTTTCAAAGCCCAGCAATAGGCGCAGAAGTGTCGACTTCCCGCAGCCTGTCTTGCCGACGATCGCGACGTACTGGCCCTTGCGGATCTTGAGGCTCACGTCGTTTAAGATGGGCGGCCCGTTCTCGTCGTAGCGAAAGGATACGTTGTTCAGCTCGATGCCGCCGGATATACCATCCAGCGGACGCTTGCTTTCGGCGGTTTCGGGAGCGGCTTCAAGAATCGGCTTTGCGGATTCAAGGATCGGCGCGACGAACGAGAGGATGCCGGCCGCGCCCGTCAAACGCAGCGCCGCACCGCTCAAAAGCCCGTAAGCCGCGCTGAAGGCCATGTACTGGGC
>JAEZTD010000373.1 GCA_023443705.1 Bacillota bacterium
CATATTGGTGGCGCTATCTATACCTTGGGTCAGTGCGCCGCTCGGAAATCCGTGAGGATTTCAGGCGCACGCAGGTTTCCTTCCTTCGCATCGAAAAAACCATAGGGTTTTTCGATGCCTTGAGGGCGCGAACTCAGGTTCGCGCCCCCTTTTTCTTAGGCTTCCTTGGGTTTTTTGATCAGCACGACGCACACAAGCGCCACAAGGCACAGCGCCGCCGCCATAACAAAGGAGGCCGTCTGCGCGCTCTCCGGCGGGAACAGGTTTTTCAGCAGCGGCGCGCCCAGCGCCGCGATGCCAAAGCCCACCATCACGCAGCCGTAGTTGAGGCCCATGTGCTTGGTTCCGAAGTTGTCCGCCGTCAGCGCCGGGAACACGCTGGCGCAGCCGCCGAAGGCGAAGGCAATCAGCGCAACGCACACCATGAAAAGGAAGCCCTGTGCGACGATCAGCGAGAGTACGCCCACGAGCGTCACGCCGATGATCAAGTAGATGGCGTTCTTTCGGCCGATCCGGTCGGACGCCCAGGAGAAGATCAGCCGCCCCGCCGCGCTCGCAACGCCGGTGGTCATGACCAGGTAGTTCTGCAGCGCGTCGGAGAGGCCCCGCTCCGCGCCCAGCGCCTTGAACTGCGGGTTCAGAATGAAGTAGGCCGGAAGGATCAGCATCATGCCGAAGAAAATCCTGTAGAACTGGGCGGTCTTCAGCATTTCGCCGGTGGTGTAGTGTCGCTGCGGTTTGCCCTTCGCGGCCGCCGCGCCGCCAAACGCGCTGTCGGCCGGCGGGTTCACCACCGGAAGCGACGACAGCGTACACACGACGAGTACCAGAATGCCGATGGCCGTAAACGTAAACGGCACGCCCTTTGCGCTGAGAAGCGCCGAGGCGATGGGCGTAAAGATGACCAGCGAGAAGCCGAAGGCGCTCACCATCATGCCGGTGGCGAAGCCGCGCCGGTCGGGAAACCACTTCTGCACCACCGAAACGGTGGTGGTATACACCACGCCGACGCCGAGCCCGGCGATCACGCCGTAGGTCAGATAGATCATCGTTGGGCTGGCGCTGGTGACCAGCGAAGTCAGGATCATGCCCAGGCTGAACAGAATGCTCCCGCCGATCAGCACGAGCCGGGGGCCGAACTTATCCTGAAGCCGCCCGCCGCCGACGATCCCCACCACGAAGGCCGCCAGCATGAACGATGAGGTAAAGGCCGCGGCCGCGCCATCCCAGCTCAGGTACTCGGCGACGGGACCCCGGAACACGCTCCACATGTAGACGATGCCCGCGCACAGCTGCAGCAGCATGCCCGCCGCAAGCACCATACTCCTGTTGGTCTTGCCCATCTTACCATACTTCCTTTCTACATCGCGGGCTCGTTCCCGCGGGTATAAAATACCATACATAGATGAATCATGTCAATTTGATTGTTTTCACCGCCCGACTGTTCACGGACTGTTCAAGGCTTGCGCACAGGATCGCCCAACCCCTGTACTAAGATGGATACAGCGCAAGAGCGCACTTATCCCCAGGAAAGGAAGTGTATCCCATGAAGAAGACACGAATGACTGTGATGGCGTTGGCCCTTCTGACCGCGCTGTCGCTGACGGGTGGTACGGCGCTTGCCGAGAACACGGAAGCGGCGGCGAAGACCGTCACCGGGCGGGTGACGCAGGTGAGCGCCTCCGCCATCACGGTGGAGCTGGGCACCTATACGGCGCCCACCGCGCCGGGCAGAGGGGCCGACGCCTCCTCCAGCGCCACGGTAAAGCCCGAGGCTACCGCACCGGAGGCCACCGCACCGGAGGCCACCGAAGCCCCGGACGCCGCGCAGGATGCAGAGACCAACCCCGCACCGGACGCGGCCGCGCAGGATGGTAACCAGAGCGCAGCATCCGGCTTCACCTCAAGCGGCGAAAGTCTGACCTTCACCCTGACCGATTCAACGGTCATCACCGTCGGCACGCGCAACCGGAAGGGTTCCGTTTCCGACATCGCCGTCGGCAGCATTCTGACCGTCCAGCTCTCCGGCGACGCGGCGACGTCCATCACCGTCATTCAGACAGGCGGTTCCGGGCGCGGCTTTGACCAGGACGCTCAGCGCGGCTCCGGCAAAGCGCGCAACGACCGGAACCGTGGCGACAATCGCGGCGGCAAAGACGGCCGCCGGGGCAATGCGCCCGACGTAAATCAGATGAAACCCGAACAGGACGGCGCGCCCGCCCCGGACAGTGGCGCGGCCAACCCCAGCCAGTCCACGCCCGACAGCACCCAGAACATGCCCGGCGCGTAAGAATTCGTACATACCATAATCCCCAGCGCCCGCCGCCGGAAAATTTGACGCACCAGAATTCAGGGCGCTGAAAATCTGCGCGCTCAACACAAAAACGCGCCCCGCTCCTCGCTTTTAGGCGAGGCGGGGCGCTTTCATTGTGAATTCCCTCAGCGTAGCAGTATGACGGCAAACTGCGACGCCAGTACGACCGACACCAGCGCGATGGGGTAGGTGGCCGCGTAGGCGGAGGCGACGTCCTCGGTGCCCGCCACCTGTATGAGCGTGCCCAGCGCGGGTGTGGAGGTCATGCCACCTGTGATGGAACCGAGATTGTTCAGGATGCGCAGCTTCAGCACCTTGGCCGCGATCAGGTAGCCGACGACCATCGGAAGTAGCGTCATCACCGCGCCATAGATGAACAGCATGAAGCCCTCCTTGCGCAGCGTTTCAACAAACCCTGCGCCGCCGCTGACGCCCGCGCCGATGAGAAACAGCATCAGACCCAGCTCGCGGAAGGTTTTGAGCGTCGGCGTCGGCACCGAGATGTCCAGCGGCCCGATGTGGCCGAAATGGCCGAACAGGAGGCCGATGATCAGCGGGCCGCCGGTGGTGCCCAGGCTGAACTCAGCGCCGCCCGGCAGCGGAATGACCACCCCGCCCAAGAGGATGCCCAAAACGATCGCCGCGGTGAAGGCGAAGAAGCCCGCGCCGTCGATGTTTACGAGCTTCCCGTTATAGCGCCGGGCCTCGGAAAGGCTGGCCTTTTCAAACAGTGCACGCTCCGCCGCGATGTCCACCCGGAGGATTTTCGGAACGAGTTGGACGAACAGCACCACGCCCACCACGCCAAACGGATAGGCGATGGCGTAGCCCGTGGTGGCGAGGTTCGCAAGGCTGCCCGCGGCGTCCTGCGCCGCGGCGAGGCCGGGGGTGCTGGTCAGCGCGCCGGTCATCAGCCCCACCGCCAGCTCCGGCGACACGCCGAACCACTTGTTCGTGGCCACGGCGCACAGCGCGCCGACCAGGATGATGACAAAGCCCAAGAGGATGTAGCTGGTGGCGTTGTGCTTGAAATCCCGGAAAAATTTCGGCCCGGCAATGAAGCCCACGCCCGTCACAAAGCTGGCGAGGCCGAAATTCCGGACGACCGCAGGGATCTCCGCCCCAAAGTGGCCGAACACCAGCGCCACGAGCAGTACGCCCGCCGTGCCCAGCTCGACGCCCTTGATCCGGATCCCGCCCAGCGCGTAGCCCAGCGCGGCAATCAGAAAAATCGTGAGCAGCGTATCCATAAAACCATCCTCCGCATCCGTTAATGAGCGCGCCGGGTGTAATCGGGCAGCAGCTTGGGGGATGGGGCCGCGCTTGTGACGCCCGCGCCCTTTAGCGCCTCGGCGTAGGATTCGACGTGGCTGAGGGTGAGGCTTCCGGG
>JAEZTD010000391.1 GCA_023443705.1 Bacillota bacterium
TGTCGCCGGAGTTTTCATCCCCGCTTCACGACAGCGGCAAGGTGGCGTGCAGCGAGAGCGTAGGCGTTCGCCTTGAAATAAAGCTGGAGCCCTGCGCGCGCTACTTCTGGCGCGTCAAGGTGTGGGACGAAAACGGCGCGGAGAGCGGCTGGAGCGAGACCGCATACTTTGAAACCGCGAAGTACGACACGCCCTGGTCGGGCCGGTGGATCGGCCGGACGGGGGAGGGCTTCCCGCAGCTTCGCCGCGCCTTCCGCGCGGAAAAGCCGGTGCGCAGCGCCCGCGCCTACGTCTCCGGCGTCGGCGTATACTGCCTGTTTTTGAACGGCAGGCGCGTCGGCGACGACGTGCTCGCCCCGTTCATCAACGCCTACGACCAGTGGATACAGTACCAGACCTACGACGTGACGGACATGCTGCGCGAGGGCGACAATGCGCTGGGCGCGTTCCTCGGAAACGGCTATTACAAGGGCCGCGTCAACTGGCCGGGCATCCCTACCCGAACGCAGCTCTACGGCGATACGCTGGGGCTTCGGTGCGATCTCGTGGTCGAGTATGCGGACGGTTCGTCCGAGGTGATCGCCACCGATGAGGGCTGGAAGGTTTCGGAAAGCCCCTTCCTTCGCAGCGAGATCTATGACGGCGAATACTTCGACGCCCGCCGCGTGCAGACCGGCTGGGACGCGCCCAGCTTCGACGATTCCGCGTGGGACAAGGCCGTCCTGATCGCGCCGCCGAAGGGCAGGCTGGAGGCGCGGCGCAGCGTGCCGCTCACCGTAATGGAGACGCGCGCCTGCGAAAAGGTGATTGTTACGCCGGCTGGCGAGACCGTGCTCGACTTCGGCCAGAACCTGTCCGGCTGGGTGCGCTTCAAGACGAACGCTCCGGCGGGCACGGAGATCCTCTTGCAGGCGGGCGAATACTTGGACAAGCACGGCAACTTCTACCGCGAAAACATGCGCACCGCGCTGGCGGAGACGCGCTACATCTGCCGGGGCGGCGGCGAGGAATACGCGCCCTACATGACCTTTTTGGGCTTCCGCTACATCCGCCTGACGGGCTGGGCGGGGGAAGTGAACCCCGCGGACTTCATCGCCGAGGTGGTCTATTCGAAGATGGAGCGCACAGGTTGGTTTGAATGCTCCGACGAGCGGGTCAACCGCCTGTTCCTGAACGCGCTCTGGGGTCAGAAGGGCAACTTTGTGGACGTGCCCACCGACTGTCCGCAGCGCGACGAACGCATGGGCTGGACTGGCGATGCGCAGGTGTTTGGCGCTACCGCGTGCATGAACATGGAGTCGGACGCCTTCTACCGCAAGTACCTCTACGACCTCAAGAAAGAGCAGTCGAAGCACGGCTACGTGCCGGTGGTGATCCCGTTCTTCATCCACGGCTCGGGCCTCTGGGATTTCACCACCACCGGCTGGGGCGATGTGGCGACCATCATCCCGTGGGATTTGTACCTGTACTACGGCGACGTCGCGGCGCTCGAGGATCAGTTTGACAGCATGAAGGCCTGGGTGGACTACATGACCAGTCAGGACACCGAAGGCGTGGACCGCTACTACGGCTTCCACCTGGGCGACTGGCTGGCGCAGGATACCGCCGACCCCTTCAACCTCTTCGGTGCGACGCCCACCGACCTCATCGCCACCGCTTACTACGCCTATTCGGCGCAGCTGGTGGCTAAGGCTGCGCGGGTGCTGGGCAAGGCCGAGGAAGCGGAGAAGTACGAGGCGCTCTATACGAGGGTTCGCGCGGCGTTCCGCAAGGAGTACATGACGCCCGGCGGCCGCGTGCTGTCCGAAACCCAGACCGCCCAGGTCATCGCGCTGCACTTTGGCCTGTGCGAGGAACATGAGCGCCCGGTGATCGCAAAGCACCTGGCGGAGCGCATCCGCGCCGACAAGAACCTGCTGACCACCGGTTTTCTGGGCACGCCCTACCTTTGCCCGGCGCTCAGTGAAAACGGGCTGAACGAGTACGCCTATTCGCTGCTCCTCTCCACCGGCCGCCCCAGCTGGCTTTATGCGGTGGAGCGCGGCGCCACCACCATCTGGGAGCGCTGGAACGGCATCGACGAGAACGGCGACTTCGGCCCGGTCAGCATGAACTCCTTCAACCACTACGCCTACGGCTCCATCGCCGAGTGGATGTACCGGTACGCGGCAGGCCTGAACCCCGTGGAAGGCGCGCCGGGCTTTAAAAAGGTGCGCGTCGAGCCGATGCCCAACGACCAGCTGACCCACGCCCGCGCTTCCGTCCGCACGCCCTACGGCATGCTGTCCTCCGGCTGGAAGTACGAAAACGGCCGTCTCACCGTCGAGGTGGAGGTGCCCTTCAACGCCGAGGCGGAGATCATCCTGCCCTATGCCGAAACCGGCGTCACCGAGAACGGCCGCGCGGTCGAAGGCGCGCGGTTCACCCGCGGCAGCGGCGTCTGGCGGTATGAGTACGCGCCGAAGGGCGACGCGATCGGCCGCCGGATCCCGAAGGACGTACTGCCTCCGTTCTAAACCCATCTCTGGAGTAAAGCGCCCCACGGTCCATAACCTGGACCGCGGGGCGCTAATTTCTCGTTGACTTAAGTGATGATAACCTTGAAAAACGCGCATGAGTTCCGACACGTAAACGCCCGGCCGTTCGGCCGGGCGTTTACGCATGGACCATCAGGAGATCTTGATCAGCTTGATCTTGCCGCCGGACGATTTGACCTGAAGTTTGCGGGAACCTGCCTGATAGGTGTAGACGCCGTTCTTCTTCGTATACTTTTTGCCGATGGCGCCGGTCATCTTCGTAAAGCCGTAGCCGACCTTCAGGCCACCTGCGGCGGCCACCTTTGGCCCCCAGACGAGAAAAGAGGTGATCTTTTCCTTGCGCAGCTTGCGGCTGTAGAGCGTCGTCACCCTGACGCCGCGGCCCTTGAACGTGTAGGTGTAGGAAGCGAGGTTGCCGTTCGTCTCGTTCAGCTTGCGGGCGTATTTGCCCAGCTTTGATTTCCACTTGGTATTTGTGTCGCCGATGCGGTAGACAACGCCGCCGTACTTAATGCCTGCGTGCGCTTTGGTAAAGGACGCCGCGCCTGCGGGCATGGAGGAAAAGAGACAGAGTGCGATGGTGAACCAGGCCAGGAGTTTGCGGTGCATGCGAACTCCTCCTTCCGTCGGATATGGGCTACTAAAGGATAACGTTGATTGGAAGCCGTGTCAAGGGGCGAAAAACAATGGTTGTTGAATTAAAAGATAACAACAATTTCAAAAAATAGGAAAAATAGAACCAAAATCCGAAAATAATATACTGAATTATGAAACAAGATGAAATAAAATATAAAAGAGGTGGGCGGCGCAAGCCCATAAATGCAAGGAGGAGTAAGCCCATGAAGAAAATCCTGTCTCTGGTACTGGTTCTGCTGATGGCTGCAATCCCCGCATTGGCCGCGTCCAACGAGATCGCGTTTCTTCCCCCTGCGATGACAAGCCCATTCTACGCAAGCTGCATTGAGGGCGCGAAGCCCGTCGCCGAGGCGGCCGGGTATACGCTGACCGTCATGGCCCCCGAGGTGGAGAGCGACTATGCCGGACAGATGCAGCTGATTGAAGACATGATCACCAAGGGCGTCGCCGGCATCGCGGTGTGCGGCATCAACATCGACGCGCTGGTGGCCGGGATCAAGAAGGCCAACGAGGCCGG
>JAEZTD010000408.1 GCA_023443705.1 Bacillota bacterium
GGACGACTTTTTCGGCATAGTCCCGCCCGGCTTTTCGAAGCATGGGGTCGGCCGCGGTCAGTCCCCAGAGGTCGGTGGCGCGGCAATCGAGGCCAAAGCACGCGTCCTCCGCAAGCGAGGAAGCGCGGGTGACGAGGGGGATCCGCCCGGAATCGGCGATTTTTCGCATCAGCGGCCGCGCGCGCTCCCGAAAGCCCAGCACCCGGGCATAGGGCGGGATCGTGATGCGCTCTGTCAGCGCCCTGTCCATACCCAGAAGCGCATACGTGCAAAGCCGGTTCAGGCGAGCCAGCGTGTAGCGCTTGCACTTGAGCGCCTGCAGCAGCGCCTCGCGGCTCGTGGCGTCCGGGAGCAGCTTCATAAAGCGCATCTCCAGCCCTTCGCCCATGTCGGCGAGGGCGGCGATTTCCTCCGCCGGCATGGCGCGCAGCCGGTATAAGAGCAAATTGTCAAGGGTGGAAGGGTCGGAAAACCTGTCGTCACCGCCCGCCCGGATCAGCGTTGCGGAGGTCTCCGGCATCGCCCCGAAGGCCTCTTCGGCCTGCCCGCGGCGGATTGCCTCGCGGATGGCGGTGGCGGACGCGATTTCTCCGAGCGCCTTCGAATGATACGATCCCGTGCGCGGGACGGCCAGCGCCTCCATTGGCACTTCCAACGAGTGAATGGCCTTGAGGTACTCCAGCGCCAGCACGGTGTTGGGGGCGTTTACTGTTTCGGGATCGATGCCCAGGTGTTCGGACAGCGCCTCGCCCCGGGCGCGGGCATGGCTCTTGCCTTCGGAGAGCCGAAGCCGAATCGCCTCCCGAAGGGCGGGGGATTCCTCTGCCAACGCGCGGCGCATTGCATCCAGCGCGCTCAGGCTCTCCGGCTCGCAGCCAAAGGACAGCACCTCGGTGCCCAGCCGGGCGAGCAGCGACACGCCGCCCCGGGCGAAGTGGTCGGCCGTGCGCACCGCGAACAGCGCGGGCAACTCCACCACGAGGTCCGCGCCGCCCAGGAGCGCCATTCTCGCGCGCGTCCACTTGTCCAGGAGCGCCGGGTCGCCCCGCTGGGTGAAAGCGCCGGACATCGCGACCACCAGAAAATCGCAACCCGTGCGACGGGCTGTCTCATCCAGATGGTATTTGTGGCCGCTATGAAATGGGTTGTACTCGGCGATCACGCCCGCGATCTTCATGGCTTCACCCCCACTCACGATATTTTATCCGCCCGCCGGGAGGAAAGCAAGCGCCGTTTGTCGAATTCCACTCCCAGTCAAGGGCGGAATGCCCGCGTGATCCCTGAGGTTCGCGGGCATCATTTTGAATATAAAGGTTCCGGAGGGTGTCAATGGCAAAGCTCTACTTCCGATACGGGGCGATGGGGTCGTCGAAGACCGCCAACGCCATCATGGTCGTCTACAACTACCACGAGCGTGGGCAGAAGGCGCTGATGATCAAGCCCGCCATCGAGCGGCGCGACGGCGAGGCCGCCGTGTCCTCCCGGTCGGGGCTGAACGCCCCCTGCGCCTACATGGAGGATCTCGATTCCATCGACGTTCGCGCCTACGACTGCCTGGTGGTGGACGAGGCCCAGTTCCTCTCCAAGGCGCAGGTGCAGAAACTGGTGCATATCGTCGATGATCTGGGCGTGCCGGTGGTGTGCTACGGCCTCCGGGCAGACTTCCGGGGCAATCTCTTTGAGGGCAGTACGTGGCTGCTCGCCTGGGCGGACTCCATCGAGGAGGTCAAGACCGTGTGCTGGTGCGGTCGCAAGGCCACGATGAACGCGCGTATCGCAAACGGCCGGGTCGTCAAGGAAGGCGAGCAGATCGTGCTCGGCGGCAACGAGAGCTATACCGCGCTGTGCCGTAGACACTGGGCGGAGGGGAAGTTAAGTGACAATCCGGAAGATTGACGAAGCGAATAAGGAAGACTTCCGCGCGCTGCTCCTTTTGGCCGACCCGGAGTGGGCGGCGGTGGAGAAGTACCTGTATGACGGCGAGATGTATGCACTCTTCGACGGAGACAAGGTTGCGGCGGAGATTGTCATAACCCGCCGGGCGGATGGCCACTGCGAGATCAAGAACCTCGCCACGGACCCCGCCTTTTGGCGAAGGGGCTATGCCCGGGCGCTCGTCGACCACGTCGCCGGGCTGATGGCCGGACGGTGCGAAAAGCTGTACGTGGGGACCTCTGGGCCTCAGGTTTACGAAAGGATGGGCTTTGCGCCCGCCTACACGGTTAAGAACTTTTTTGTGGACAACTATTCGGAACCGATATGGGACGAGGGGGAGTTGTGCGTCGACATGCACTACCTCGTCCGGGACCTGAAGGGGGAACGCCCGTGAAAACGCTTTTGCACGTCTGCTGCGCGCCCTGCGCGATCGAGTGCATCGATTCCCTCCGGGCGGAAGGCCGGGAACTCACTGGGTTCTGGTTTAATCCCAACATCCACCCGGTCACCGAGTACCGCGCGCGGCTGGAAGCGCTCAAAGGATACGCCGAAAAGGTAGAACTTCCGCTTCTGGGCCAGGACCAGTACGGGCTGAAGGATTTTGTGCGCGCCGTCTCCGGTGATCTTAACGACCGCTGCGGCGTCTGCTACGAGATGCGCCTTGAAGCGGCGGCGGGCTTCGCGGCGGCGAACGGCTTTGAATCGTTTACGACGACGCTCCTTATAAGCCCTTACCAGAACCACGAGCGGCTGATCGAGGCCGGAAAGCGCGCCGCCCGCGCCCATGGCGTGGAGTTTCTGGAGCGGGATTTTCGCCCACGCTTTCGCGAAGGTCAAAGACGCGCCCGGGAACTGGAACTGTACATGCAGAAGTACTGCGGGTGCGTGTTCAGCGAAGAAGAAAGGTATCGTCCCAAGGCGCGGGAGATGGGCTGAATGCTTTGCTTCGCTTTGCGGAATAATGGTTGACAACCCAAATAAATCCCTCTATAATTGCAGGAAAGGCGTTGAAGGATAGAGTAGCGAGGGGACGCGCCCAAAGAGAGCCGGGGTTGGTGAGAGCCGGCGGCAGGCGACTTTGCGAACATGGATCCGGAGCCAACGCGGCGAGCGAAGGTTAGCCGCGCTCGGGTGGTCCCGTTACAGGCCGGGCCGGTGTCTGCCGGCCGCAAAGGCCCGTTCTTTTCGGGCGAAGCAGGGTGGTACCGCGTTATGACGCCCCTCGCAGTTTGCGAGGGGCGATTTTTATCGGGAGGAATTATCATGGCGAAGCCCACGTTTTACATCACGACCCCCATTTACTACCCCAGCGACCGTCTGCAC
>JAEZTD010000024.1 GCA_023443705.1 Bacillota bacterium
CCGGCACACTGCCCGTCACGCTCACGCTGAACGGCGTGACCGACGACGGCACCGTCTCCTGCTTCGTTCCGGTGGAGGCCCTCAATAGCGATATCCTTGGCGCAAGGGCCCAAATCACGCTTCCGGACGGGACGGCATTGAGCGGCTCGGTTACGGCGGTGGACGCCCTGCCCGTGTCGGCGGAGGAACTGTCCGCGGCGCTTGAAAAAGACTGGCTGATCTCGCGCCTCGTCGGCGGAGATTACTCCTACAGCGTGACCATCGGCGTGGATTCTCCGCTGTCCCCCGGCGAACTGGTCCGGGTGACCCTCGTCACCGCCGAGGTCAAGCCCATCCGCTACATCCTTTCGTAGCATCCATTCGGTTTGAGGGGTGTGATGCGCATGCCGCCGCGCAAAGCCCGGTCGGCGAAACTGGCAAAAGTCCCGGTCATTATGCAGATGGAGGCGCTGGAATGCGGCGCGGCCAGTCTGGCGATGGTGCTCGCCCACTTCGGCAAGTGGGTGCCCATCGAAAAGGTGCGGTCGGACTGCGGCGTGTCCCGGGACGGCACCACTGCCGCGCAAATCTACCGCTCGGCGCAGAGCTACGGGCTTACCGTCCGTGCCAACCGCTTTAACGTCGAACAGCTGCGGCAAAAGTGCGCCTTCCCGGCGATCCTCCACTGGAACTTCAACCACTTCGTCGTACTGCGGGGCTTCCGGGGCGATCGCGCCGAAATCAACGACCCCGCCCAGGGCGCGGTATCCATCCCGCTGCCTGAGTTCGACGAGGCCTACACCGGCGTCTGCCTGGAATTCGCACCCGGCCCGGAATTTACTCGGGGCGGAAAGCCGCGCAGCGTGGTGGATTTCGCGAAATCACGGCTGAAGGGTACGCTGATTCCGGTGCTCTTCGTGATGGTCACTTGCCTTCTGACAGCGGTCACCGGCATACTGCAGCCCGCCTTCGCGCGGATGTTCACCGACGAAATCCTCTCCGGCAACAACCCCGGCTGGCTGACGCCGTTCGCGCTTGCGATGCTGGCGCTGGTCGCTTTCGCGCTCGTAACCGAGGGCGTCAAGGCGGTCTATCTGGTCAAGATCAAGGGGAAGCTTGCCATCGTGTCGGGCGCGGCGTTTATGTGGCATGTGCTGCATCTGCCGATGGAGTTCTTCTCCCAGCGCATGGCCGGAGATCTTGCCCAGCGACAGGCATCCAATGATGAGGTGGCGGAAACGCTCGTCTCCAAGCTGGCGCCGGTTGGCCTAAACCTGATACTGCTGGTTTTCTACCTGGTCGTCATGCTGCGGTACAGCGTCATATTGGCGCTGGTAGGCGTCGCGACCATCGCGCTCAACCTTTTTGTCGCCCGCAGCCTGACCCGCAAGCGGGTCAACATCACCCGGGCCGAGATGCGCGATCTGGGGAAGCTCCAGGCGGCGCTGGTCTCCGGCATCGAGATGATCGAGACGATCAAGGCAGCCGGCGCGGAAAACGGCTTTTTTGAGCGCTGGGCGGGCTTCCACGCGTCCGTAAACAAGTCCAGGGTGGCATCCGCCCGCGCCGAAAGCTTTCTGGGCGCGATCCCGAATCTTCTCAATCAGATCAGTGGCATCTTGATCCTGGCGCTGGCCGCACAGCTGATCATGGGCGGGCGCTTCACCATCGGCATGCTGCTGGCCTTTCAAAGCTTCATGACGCTGTTCCTTCAGCCGGCCGGAGAACTTATCGCGGCCGGCCAGAGCATGCAGGAGATGCGCACGTCGATGGAGCGCATCGACGACGTGATGCGCTACCCCACCGACGTGCCGGAGGAGGATTCGGACCTGGGCGAAACCGGATACCGCAAGCTGTCCGGGCGGATTGAGATGCGCGGCGTCACGTTCGGCTACTCAAAACTGAGCGCACCGCTGATTGAGGACTTCAACCTGACGCTTGCGCCCGGCCAGCGCGTGGCGTTCGTGGGCGCGTCGGGCTGCGGAAAGTCCACGCTGGTCAAGCTGCTTTCGGGCCTTTACAAGCCCTGGTCCGGCGAGATCCTGTTTGACGGGAAGCCAATTTCAGAAATTTCGCGCGAAGTGTTTACCGGCTCGGTGGCGGTGGTAGATCAAGATGTTATCCTCTTTGAGGACACCATCGCTAACAACCTCAAGATGTGGGATTCGTCCATCGAGAATTACGAGATCATCCTGGCCGCGCGCGACGCGCAGATTCACGCCGACATCGTCAAGCGGGAGGGCGGCTACGACTGCATGCTGCTGGAAGGCGGAAAGAATTTTTCCGGCGGCCAGCGGCAGCGCATGGAAATTACCCGCGTGTTGGCGCAGGACCCCACGATCGTGCTTCTGGACGAAGCCACCAGCGCACTCGACGCCCAGACCGAGTACGGCGTGGTGCGGTCCATTGCGGACCGGGGCGTCACCTGCGTTGTGGTCGCCCACAGGCTGTCCACTGTGCGGGATTGCGACGAGATCATCGTCATGGATCGGGGCAGGGTGGTCGAGCGGGGCGCCCACAAGGAACTGATGGCGAAAAACGGCCTGTACGCGAGGCTGATTTCCGCAGATTAGGAGGGAGCGAATGGGCTGGTTTGACGAACAGGTGCGGATGCGCCTTGAAAACGACCGGGACGCGCTTCAGGATTCCTATGCGGGCCTCGCATCGGTGCTGACGGGCCGAAGGCGGCGCCACGCCGTGCGCGTGAAGGCCGAGGACGCTTTGGAAGAGGTTTGCTCGTTTTACCGTGTGCAGCCGGCGGAGATCCCACGATCGATCGATGACCTCAACGAGCGGATTGAATTCGCACTCAGGCCCGCAGGCGTACTCAGAAGGCGCGTTCGGCTGGAGGGAACCTGGTGGAAGGACGGCGTCGGCCCGCTCCTGTGCGAGACACAGGAAGGAGAGGTCGCCGCGCTGATCCCGCGCGCCGCGGGCGGTTATCGCTTCATGAACCGCCAAACGGGCCGGTACGAGAAGGTGACCGGGGTAACCTGTCGCGCCTTCAAGGAAGAGGCCATCTGTTTTTACAGGCCGCTGCCCCAGCGCCAGCTGACCCCGAAGGACCTGGTGCTGCACCTATTCCGCGCGCTCAGCCCGTTTGACTGGCTGGGCATCGCGGGCGCGTCGCTCTTCGCGGTACTCCTCGGCATGCTGACCCCGCTGGTCAACCAGATTCTGTTCGCCCACATCCTGCCCGCCGGAGACGGCGCGCTGGTCCTGTCGGTGGCGCTTCTGCTGCTGGGCGCGGCGGTGTCGATCTTCCTGATGGACGTCACCCGGTCACTGATCAAGTCCCGGTTCCAGACCAAGATGGACGTGGCGCTCGAGTGTGCGGTGATCGGCCGGGTCATAAACCTGCCGGCCGGATTTTTTAAGGCCCGCAGCGCCGGTGAGCTCTCCGAGCGCATCCATCACCTGAGCAAGCTGTGCGAGCTGATCTGCGAGGCCGGGCTGGGCATCGCGCTTCCCGCGCTGTTCTCCCTCGTCTACCTTGGGCAGATTGCCGGCCTCTCCCCCGCGCTGGCCCTTCCCGCCGCGCTTGTCCTCTTCGTCCAGCTGGGCATGGCGGCGGTGGCAATGGCGCTTCGCACGCGGCTGATCCACCGGCAGATGGAAGCCCAGCGCAAGGTGGGCGGCGTCGTTTTTGCGCTCTATTCGGGCATTCAGAAGATCAAGCTCTGCGGCAGCGAAAAGCGCGCGTTTGCCAACTGGGCAACGCTGTATGGGGAACAGGCGCGCTTCGTCTACAATCCGCCGCTTTTTCTGAAAGTAGAAACCGCGCTCTCCACGGTGATTGCGCTGGCAGGCAT
>JAEZTD010000096.1 GCA_023443705.1 Bacillota bacterium
TATACTGCAGGGGGGCTCCCAGGGGCCAGCCGCCTTCCTGTATCAGTTGGGATTCGAGGCTGCGGGCGGCTTAATCCTCCCCGTCCGCGTGTCCACGCCGTTCCTTACCGAGGATCGCGTCCGGCGCGCCCGCGCGGATGCTGTCCTCCCCGTAGCGGCTTCTGATATTGAACACCGCTTCCTCAAGCTTTTCCAGCTTTTCGTGCTTCTTCTCGGCGTCCCCATCAAACAGCGAAAGCTGCGAAGCGTCGTCTTCCTCCGGGATCAGATTTGTCGCGGTGAGGGTCAGCGCCCGCACCGGCGCGCCGCTTTTCCAATTGTCCCGAATCAGCCGCATCGCTTCCGCGATCAGCTCCGCCTGCAGCCGGGTGGGGCGCTTCAGCTTAACCTGTCGGGAGATGGTCTTCATCGCCGGGTCCTTCAGGTGCACCGCCACCGTCTGGCACTTGACGCCGTGACGGCGCATGCGGGTGGCGACCTCGTCGGCCAGCATCGCGACGCCGGCGCGGAGCTCTTCCGTCGTCATCAGGTCGCGCGGGAAGGTCATGCCGTTGCCGATGGACTTGACCGCCTCCCGCTGATCGTAGGGGCGCACCGGGTCGTCGTCGAGGCCGTTTGCGTAACTCCACAGGAGTTCACCGCCCTTGCCCATCATCTTTGCAAGGTCGCCCCTGTCGGCACGGGCAATGTCGCCGATGGTACGGATGCCGCTTCTTTCGAGCAGCTGCACGGCGCTCCTGCCCGCGAATAGAAGGTCGCCCGCGGGCAGCGGCCAGACGCGCTCCCTGAAATTATCCCGCGTCAGCACCGTGGTGGCGTCCGGCTTTTTGAGGTCCGAGCCCATCTTGGCCATGATTTTTGAAAAGCTGACGCCCACGGAGATCGTGATGCCGATCTCCTCCCGCACCCGCCTTCGAAGCTCGTCCGCGACCCCTCGCCCATCCATTTTGAGAATGGAAAGAGAGCCGGTCACGTCCAGCCAGCTCTCGTCTATGCCGAAGGGCTCCACCTGATCGGTGTACTGAAGGTACACAGCGTTGACACGCTGCGAGACCTCTTGATAGACGCGGTGCCGCGGCGGCACTATCACGAGTTCCGGGCACTTGCGCCTGGCGGAGAAGACCGTCTCCGCCGTCTTGACGCCGCAGGCCTTCGCCAGTTCGTTCTTTGCGAGGATGATGCCCGTGCGGTTTTTCGGATCCCCCGCCACGGCCATCGGCACGTCCCGAAGCTCCGGGCGGTCGATCAGCTCCACCGAAGCGAAGAAGCCGTTGCAGTCGCAGTGCAGGATGACCCTGTCCATGTCAGGCCCCGATGACCGCGTGGATCAGTGGCGGTTTTTTGACGGGCTCGTCGCCGGTTTCCACCGCGCCGCCGAGCAGTTCCCGCGCCCGCGCCATGTCGCTCCTCTCCGAGTAGCGGATTTCGCACAGCGGCTGCCCGACCTCAACCCTGTCGCCCAGGCGAACCTTCATCAGGATGCCGACAGCGGGGTCAATGTCGTCCTCCTTGCGCTCGCGCCCCGCGCCCAGCGCCCGCGCGGCGTTGCCGATCCGCTCGGTGTGCATCTTCCGGACATAGCCACTTTTCTCCGCGCGGATAAATTCCACCTTCTCCGCGTGGGGCAAAAGCGCGGTATTGTAGGCGACGTCAGGGTTCCCCCCCTGGGCCTCGATCATCTCGGCGAGCTTTTTAAGCCCCGCGCCGCTTTGAAGCGCCTGAAGGAGCATTTCAGTTCCCTGCTCGACGTTCGCCGCGCGCCCGGCGCCCACCAGCATGTGCGCGCCCAGCTTCAGGGACACATCCAGAAGGTCGCCCTTCGTCCGCCCGGCCAGCACGTCGATGGCCTCTTCCACCTCGAGGGCGTTGCCCACGTTGAGCCCCAACGGCTGATCCATGTCGGTGACCAGCGCCGAGAAGCGCCGTCCGGTCATGTTGCCGATGGAGACCATCTTCTCCGCAAGTTCAATGGAGCCGGGAAGCGTCGGCATGATCGCGCCGGTGCCGGTCTTGACGTCGAGCACCACCGCATCGCAGCCCGCGGCGATCTTCTTGGACAGAATGGACGATACGATGAGCGGCATCGAATCCACCGTACCCGTCACGTCCCGGAGCGAATAAAACAGCTTGTCCGCCGGGGCAAGCGACTTCGTCTGCCCGATCACCGCGCAGCCGATACCGTTGACCTGCCGCTCAAACTGCCGGGTGGAGAGGTCGATCCGAACCCCGGGAATGGATTCCAGCTTGTCCAGCGTACCGCCGGTATGCCCCAGGCCGCGGCCGCTCATCTTGGCGACCTTCGCGCCGCAGGCGGCGACCAGCGGCGTCAGGACGAGCGTCGTCGTATCGCCCACGCCCCCGGTGGAATGCTTGTCCACCTTCGCGCCGGAAATGCCGGAAAGGTCCAGCGTCTCGCCGGAATGCACCATCGCCATTGTAAGGTCGCGCGTCTCCCGGTCGTCCATGCCGCGGATGGCGATGGCCATCAGCATCGCGGAAACCTGGTAGTCGCGCATCGCTCCGTCGGTGGCGCTGGTCACGAAGAATTCAATTTCTTCCTTCGTCAGCGACTGGCCCGCCCGTTTTTTTATGATGATGTCCACGGGATTTGGCATAATAAACCTCCGGTTTCTAGCGTTCAGAAGTCCGCACCGCAGCAGGATACGCCGATCAGCTGAACGCCCGCAGTGATCGCGTACACGCCCATCAGAAGGCCGATGGCCGCCACGCCGGAGAGCGGCTGCACAAAGGCCACAATGCCCAGTACCGCCAAGAGGAGCCCCAACAGCAGAAGCCAAAGCCACGCGAGGCTGGGCTTTTCCCAGGCGTATACGCTGCGGCTGGCGCGGGCGAACCGCACCGCAAACGCGATGGCGACGATCCCCGCCGCGAGCATCCAGACCCCCGCGGTAAACACGATGACGAGGTTGGTCGCCAGCTGCAGAAAGGCGCTCCCCATCATCATCGCGCCGAGCAGGATTGAAAGGATCGCTCCCGCGACGCTCCAGCCGTCTGCAAAAATGCGGAAGCGGTAGTGGTTCATCAGCGAGCCGACGCCGTGGATCAGGATGATTAGGCCGATCAACCAGCCGAGGCTGAGGGCCATCGCGCCCGGCTGGACAATGGACATCACGCCGCCGACAATCAAAACGAGTCCCAGAATGATGGAAAGAATCCGCACACAAATCCCTCCCGCGAAGGCCGTCCGGCGCGCCGGGCGGCGCCAATTCACCACTTGAATTGTATCGCATTTCGCGCGCTCTGTAAAGGGCGCGGCGCGCGAAAAAGCCCGCGGAAAAACACCGCGGGCTTGGGAACAATGCTTCTAGAGAATGTACTTGCGCAGATCTTTCTCCTGAGATTCGCCCGCTAGGCGCGCCTTGACGTAGGTCTCGTCCACGACTACGTTGACCTCCGGCGCGTCGCCGCCGCCGGCGTTAAAGGCCACGTCGCTCAAAATCCCCTCCAGAACCGTGTGCAGCCTGCGGGCGCCGATGTTCTCGCTGGATTCGTTGGCGATCCACGCATGGTCGGCGATGGCGTCCAGGGCGCTTTCGTCAAAAGTCAGCGCCACGCCGTCCACCTTCAAAAGCGCCTGATACTGGCGGATCAGCGCGTTTTCCGGCTGGGTGAGGATGCGCTTGTAATCCTCCTTCGTCAGCGGCTTCAGCGAAACGCGCACCGGGAACCGGCCCTGCAGTTCCGGGATCAGGTCGGTCACCTTGGCCACATGGAACGCGCCCGCCGCGATAAACAGGATGTGGTCCGTTTTAACCGGGCCGTACTTGGTCGGCACCGTGGAGCCCTCGACGATGGGCAGGATGTCCCGCTGCACACCCTCACGGGACACATCGGGCCCGTGTCCGGCGTTCTTGCCCGCCACCTTGTCGATCTCGTCCAGGAACACGATGCCGTCCTGCTCGGCCTTTGAAATGGCCTCGGAGTACACCGCGTCCATGTCGATCATGCTCTGCTCTTCCTCCGCCAAGAGGATTCGCCGGGCTTCGGAGACCTCCACCTTGCGCAGCTTGGTGCGCTTGGGCAGAATCGAACCCAGCATGTCGTTTACGTTGACGTCGGTACCAGGAATTTCGCTCTTGGGCAGGTTTTCAGCCACTTCGACCTCCACCATCGTGCGCTCCAGCTCGCCCGCGGCCAAGGCGCGCCGGACATCGTCGCGCTTCGCGCTGACGCGGGCGCGTTCCTCCGGCGGCACCTCCGGCTCCTTGGGCTTGTTGCCCAGGAGCAGATCGATGGGGTTGACTTTTTTCGCGGGGCGGATGATCAGGTCCACCAACCGCTCCTCGGCGGAGCGGGCGGCCTTCTCCCGCACGGCCTCCGCG
>JAEZTD010000401.1 GCA_023443705.1 Bacillota bacterium
GGTAGAAGTAGGGCGCCTTGAAGAGGTTTATGTAATTGGTCAGTCCGATGAACTTGGGCACGCCGAAGCTCGACTTGTTGGTGAAGCTGTCAAAAAGGCTCTGCCCGAAGGCGTAGATGTAGAACAGCCCGAGCCCCAGAAAAAGGGGCGCGATCATCAGGTAGCCCGCCCGCACCTGGGCGCGCATCAGCTTTCCGGGGCGTTTTGGCCGCATGAAAGTTTCCTCCCTCGCGCATCGCGCGTCCGCCCGCTTGCATATCCGGCGGCGTGTACGCCGGATTTGGCTTTCCCCCAAAGGCAAGCCTGCCCGGCCGGCGGGGAAAGTGTTCCCGTGCCGGTTTTGCCCGGAACCGCCGCAGCGTTTCAGCAAACCGGCTCGACGCCCATGCAATGAAAAGATGCGTCGGCAGATTTTCATTGTTCGGCCGCCAAAGGGCGCAGCATTTTGACAGCCATACGCCCGCATGGCAGAAGCTTGCCATGCGGGCGTATTCACGGATCAGGCACGCCCCGCGTGGTGTTGTGGGCGAGCGCCGTCAGTCATACGAGTGGAATCCGCATTAGCCCTGCGCGTCCAGGATGGGCTGCATCTGGGCATGGATCTGGGCGCAGCCGTCCGCCGGGCTCACCGCGCCGGAGAGGATCTGGCTGGACACGTCCATCACGACGGGCAGCCATTCGGCGATGGCGGTGGAGGTCGGGAAGAAGAAGCCGGTCTCCGCCACCTTGTAGAACACGTTGGCGTCGATGTGCTTGAAGTTGGGCACGTAGTATTGCTGCGCGCTGATCAGCGCGGGCATGTCGATCTTGCCCTCGGCCTGCATCTTGTTGGCTTCCTCGCCGGAGAGGAACTGGATCAGCTTCCAGGCGGCTTCCTTGTTCTGGCAGTTGGCGTTCATTGAGTAGCCCAGGCCGCCCATCACGGAGGCGTTGCTCGCGTCCATCTTGGGCATCGGCACGACGCCGATGTCGGCGGCGAAGGAGGCCTCGTCCATCAGAAGCGCCTTCCAGCTGCCCATGAACACCATCGCGGCCTTCTGGGAGAGGAAGAGGTCGGTGCCCTTGGTGTCGGAGAGCACCTTGTAATCCGGCATGACGCCCGCGGTCATCAGGTCCAGCACGTCCTGGTAGGACTTGGCGGTGCCCGCCTGGTCAAAGCCGGAGGTCTTCTGATCCTCGGAGATGATGAAGCCGCCGTCCTGCACGATGAAGTTGAAGTAGGAGGGCTGGGGGTCGAGCTCCATCACGATGGGGTACTCGGCAGCGCCCGCCGACGCGATCTTGTCCTTGAGAAGGGTGGCGGTGGCGACCATGTCCGCCCAGCTCCAGCCGTCCTTCGGCGCTTCGACGCCGTACTTGGCGAAGATGGCCTTGTTGTAGAACACCTGCACGGTGTCCATGCCCTTGGGCATCGCGTACTGCGCGCCGTTCAGGTTGTAGGCGTCGCGGATGACCGCCACATAGCCGTTCATGTCGATGCCGGAGGCTTCGATGTAGCTGTCCAGCGGCTCAAGAACGCCGGCGGCCGCGTACTTGGGGAGGTAGGTGTTCATCCAGAACACGTCCGCCGCGGTGTTCGCGCCCATGGCGGCGTCCAACTTGGTCCAGTAGTCCGACCAGGGGGTCAGCTGAAGTTCCACGTCGATGTCGGGGTTCTGCTCCTCGAACTTGGCGATGATCTCGTCAAACACCGGCTTCTGGGACTCGTCCCACAGCGCGTAGGTGATCTTGGTCTCCGCCATCGCCGGGGCGAAGGAGAAGATCGACAGCATGATGGCCGTCACCAGCGCCAACGTGAAAGACCTTTTGATGAACCGCTCCATGTCCGTACCTCCTTAGATAAATCGTGCGCGCGCCGCGAATGTTGATTCAGGCCCTGCGGCTCGCCGCATGGCTCCGACAGGCTCATTATAGGGTGGGTGAAATTGTTTGTCAATAGACTGATCAGATAAAATCAAAATATATTCAACTCTTGCGCAAGCCGGCCTGCTTCCCGGACGCAAAACCCCGGCGGTTGATTCGGAATTTACTTGTGTTTTCAGGGCATTTGTGGTATAACGAAGGCAGCATCAAAGCGCGGGCGCGGACGCGAACAAATTGATCAAATTGATCACTTCTTCCGCCGCCCGGAAAGGCAGGAACTACATGAAGCTCACCGTTATCGGCGGGGCGGGCGCCCGGTCGCCGATGCTGCTAAAGAGCCTGGCGGGCGAGGCGGCACGGCTGAAGCTGGACACCCTCGCCTTCATGGACGATGACCCGGCCCGCATCGAGGCGTTCGGCCCGC
Source organism: Bacillota bacterium (assembly GCA_023443705.1). Taxonomy (GTDB): domain Bacteria; phylum Bacillota; class Clostridia; order Christensenellales; family Aristaeellaceae; genus JAEZHK01. The sequence goes on from JAEZTD010000401.1 coordinate 2,288, forward strand.
TCCTGACGGAGGCCGCGCGGCGGCTCGCGCCCTCCGTCCGCTTTCGGGTGACCGGGGACGCCAGGGAGGCGGTGGAGGGCGCCGACTACATCATCACCACCCTCCGCGCCGGGTCGGACGAATCCCGCGTCACCGACGAGCGGGTGGCGCTCTCCCGCGGGCTGATCGGGCAGGAGACCACAGGCGCGGGCGGGTTCGCGATGGCGCTAAGGTCCATCCCCGCCCTCATCCCCTACTGCGAGCTGGCCCGGGCCTCCGCCGCGCCGGGCTTTTTGATGTTCAACTTCACAAACCCCGCAGGGCTCGTGACCCAAGCGCTGCGCGACATGGGCTACGGCTTTGTCTACGGCATCTGCGACGCGCCGACGGGGCTCCTTCGGCAGGTGGCGCGGCTCTACAGCCGCCCCATTTCGGATTTCTCATCGGAGCTGATCGGGCTGAACCACCTTTCCTACTTCACATCGCTGAAGCTGGATGGAAAGGAAGTGCTGCCGGAGCTGCTTCAAAACCCCCGGCTCTACACGGAGACGGACATGCGCTACTTTGAGCCGGAACTGGCGCGGCATCTGGGCTGCCTTCTCAACGAATACCTCTACTACTATTACTACCGCGATCGGGCGGAGGAAAACCTGCGGGGGGCGAAGCGCACCCGGGGCGAAAAGATCGCCGCGCTCAACCGCGAAATGGTGGAGGCGCTGCGCGGCATGGACGCGGGGCGGGACTTTGACAAAATGCTCCGCCTCTACGGCGAGGTCACCTACCGGCGCGAGGCGGATTACATGGCCTCCGAATCCGCCGTCCAGCGGGACGAGGCTTCCACGCCCCGCTTCGACCTGTACGCGCCGGAGGAGGGCGGCTACGCCGGGGTGGCGCTGTCGATCATTCGCGCCCGGGAAGGGCTCGGCGGCGGCGAGATGAGCTGCTGCCTGCCGGGAAACGGCGCGCTGAACTGGCTGGAAGCGGGCGACGTGGTGGAGGTCATGTGCAGCCTCACAAAGGACGGCCCCGTACCGAAGACCGGCGCGCGCCCGCCGGAGAGCGCGAAGCCGCTGATTACGGCCGTCAAGTACTACGAGCGCACCGTCGCCCGCGCCATCGTCCAAAAGGACTGGCGGATGGCCCGGGACGCGCTGGCCGCACACCCGCTGGTCAATTCCTACTCGCTGGCGGAGGGGCTGCTAAACGACTATCTCGGCATCTATGAAGCCTACACTGGAGGATGGAAAAAATGAGCTTTGTGGCGGGATTCGGCATTGCCAACGTGGACTTTCTTTTCGGACACATGCCCCGGGTGCCCAGGCCCGGCGAGGAAATCTACGCGAAGAGCTTTTCCCGGCAGCTGGGCGGCGGGCCGGTGGCCACGATGATCCAGCTGGCGCGGCTGAACGTGCCGGTGCGGCTGGCCACCTACGTGGGCAGCGGCGACCAGAGCGCCTTTGTGCGGGAACAGCTGGCCCTGAGCCGGGTGCCCTTTGTCAACATGCACGCGAGCCGGGAGGCCGAGCCGCTGACCATCAGCTGCATCATCTCCTGCCCGGAGGACCGGGCGCTGGTCAGCTACCGGCCGCCGGAGGAGGCGTTCCGGGTCCCGCAGGACACCGTCTACCAGTTTTACAGGGGCGCGAAGGTGGCCTATGTGCCACTGGAGCACGCCGCGCTTTGCAGGCGGCTGAAGGAGGAGGGGGCCGTGGTGGTCATGGACTCCTTCTGGGACGACGCGCTCACCATGGACTGGTACAAGGACGCGCTGCCCTACGTGGATTACTTCACGCCCAACGAGAAGGAGGCCATGAAGCTCACCGGCGCATCCAGCCCCGAAGAGGCGCTGGAAAAACTCGCGGAGCGGCTGCCCTTTGCGATGGTCAAGGTCAGCGAGCGGGGCTGTCTCATCCGAAAAGGCGGCAAGACCCTCATCATCCCCGGCATCGAAGCGCCCTATGTGGACGCCACCGGGGCGGGCGACGCGTTCCTGGCCGGGCTCTTGTACGGCATCTTCCACGACATCGCGCCGGAGGACGCCGTGCGCCTGGGCAACATCACCGGCGCAAACGCGGTGACCCGCATCGGCTGCCTCGCCGCGGAGATGAACCGGCGGGAGATGCTCGCCCAGATGGAGCGGTGCTACGGCGTCTCGCTGCCCGAATGACGTTTTTTGTGGCGCGCCGGCCCGGCGGATGGTATAATGGGGCGAGGCGCTGACGACGAGGAGAGGCTATGAAACAGGACCGGCTGCAGCAGATCGAGCGATATGTAAAAACCCACGGCAAGGCTTCCATGGAGGAATTGGCGGCGTATTTTGCGGTCTCCCCCATCACCATCCGGCGCGCGATCAAGGAACTCGAAGGCCGCGGCGCGCTGATGAAGGTGTATGGCGGCGTGATGGCCGCGACGCCCGCGCCCATCATGCCCTCCGCGCCGGGCGACGCGGGCGCCATCGCCCAGATCGCGGCGTCACTGGTGGAGGACGGCGAGTTCATCTTCCTGGACGAGGGGCCGCTGGTGGCACGGATGGTGCCGCTTCTGTCGCTCAAAAAGGACCTGACGGTGGTCACCAACAGCCTGACGGTCTTGAACGCCGCCGCCGACCTGTACGCGCTCAACGTGATCTGTCCCGGCGGCAAGCTGCAGCAGTCCACCCGGACGCTGGTGGGCAACCTCAAGGACTCGTTCCACTGCCGCAAGGCCTTCATATCGGCCGAGAGCGCTTCGGTGGAGTACGGCGCGGCCAACTCCAACTTTTACAGCGGGGTGGCGAAGCGGATGGCGATGGAATCCAGCGACGAAAGCTACCTGGTGCTCGACCACGCGGGCTTCTCGTCCCAGAGCTACAACACCTTCGCAAAACTCAGCGCCTTCCGGGGCATTGTGACCGACAAGCACCCGCCCCAGCCGGTCGTCCAGTTCTGTATGGAAAACGACATCAGAATCTCATGTACCCTGTAGGGAGAATGCGAATGAAAAGTGACAGCGCGTGTTACCAGGCATACCTTGAGGTGCTCCGGGAGGAGCTGGTGCCCGCGATGGGCTGCACCGAGCCGGTGGCCATCGCCTACTGCGCGGCGATCGCGCGCCGTGCGCTGGGGGAAATGCCGCGCTCGGTGGAGGCGCGCCTCAGCGGCAACGTGATCAAAAACGTCAAAAGTGTGACCGTGCCGAACACCGGCGGCCTCAAAGGCATCGCCGCGGCGGTGGCGGCGGGCGTCGTGGCGGGGGATCCGGACCGGCAGCTGGAGGTCATTTCGGGGATTACCGACGAAGAGCGCCTGATGATCCGCGCGTTTCTGGATGAAGTGCCGATCCGCGTGACAGCGCTCGACACGCAGCGCGTGCTGGAGGTGACGGTCACCGTCCAAGGGGAACGCGGCACAGCTACGGCCTCGGTGGCCGACCGGCACACCCACCTCGTCTACCTGGAAGCGGGCGGCGAGGTTCTTATGCGGGCGGAGGACTCGGCGTGCGCCGCCATGCCGGAGAACCCGCTGACCATGGAGGGCATTTACGACTTCGCGATGACCGCCTCGCTGGACGATGTACGGGAAATCATCCGCCGCCAGATCGAGATGAACACCAGAATCGCCGAGGAGGGGCTGACCGGCGAGTGGGGCGCGGGCATCGGCAAGGTGCTTCTCGCCTCCGGCGGGGATCTGCCCACCCGCATGAAGGCGATGGCCGCGGCGGGCTCCGACGCCCGCATGGGCGGCTGCGCGATGCCGGTGGTCATCAACGCGGGCAGCGGAAACCAAGGGCTCACGGTTTCGCTTCCGGTCATCACCTACGCGCTGGAGACCGGCGCGCCGGAAGATGATCTGATCCGCGCGCTGGTGCTTTCCAACCTCGTCTCCATCCACCAGCGCTACGGCATGGGGCGGCTGGGCGCCTTCTGCGGCGCGGTGTGCGCCGGGGCGGCGGCGGGCGCGGGCATCACACACCTCAAGGGCGGCGGTTACGGGGACATCTGCCAAACCGTCTCCAACGCGCTGGCGATCGTCAGCGGCATGGTCTGCGACGGGGCCAAGCCATCCTGCGCCGCCAAGATCGCGGCGGCGGTGGACGCGGGGCTTCTGGGCGGGCGCATGGCCGAGAGCGGCCGGGGCTTTCAGGCGGGCGAGGGCATTGTGTCCGAGGGGATCGAGGGCACGCTTTCAAACGTCGCGCGGCTCGGCAAGGACGGCATGCGGGAGACCGACCGCGAGATCATCCGGATCATGGTGGAATAAACGGCCAGATGCAGGAAGCCGCCGCGCTTCCCGAGCGGATCAGACCATCGGCCTAACGCAGGGCTTCAATTGTTCCCGGCTGCACGTACGCCAGGAACGGGATAACGCCGTCAGTACGCAACCTGGCGGTGCTGTCCAACCCTTCAGTCAGTGCGCCTGAAATCCCGGAGGATTTCAGGCGCACTGGGCTTCCCCCTGGGCAAAAAATAACCGCAGGGTTTTATTGATGCTTTAAGCCGCCGCCACTCTTCCCGAGCGGCGGCGGCTTAAAGCCTGTCTAGCGGAGGTGCCGGGTGTTGACGCTGTCGTACTTCTGCATCAGTTCCCGGTAGATGGAGCCGGTACGTATCGGTTCGTCCAGCCCGGGAGTCCGGGCGAGGTCCGTCTGCGCCATGCGCACCGGTGCGATGCCGCCGGAGGCTTCGCAGGTCTGCGGCGGACGGAGCGAAATGCCCTCCCGCCGGGCGCGACGGATCAGCTGAAATGTTCCGTTCATAGAATTCCTCCCCTCTATAAGCCCGCTGCATCCTATGCGCGGGAACTTTTTTGCGTTTTCCAGTTATTGAACCCTTGCCATAAAGGTCGATTATGATATAATAGAATAAGTATATTACGCCCGAAAAAAGAGAGGCGGTATATAAATGGCTAACGCCCGACCCGGCGGCCCTCGCCGCCCCGAAATGGATTATTACGAATACAAGCGCATGCGCGAGCAGCGCGCCCGGCAAACCGAGGCGTCTGGCGAGCGCGTAACACCTCCCGCGGCGGCGCAGAGGCCCGTCGCGCAGGCTCCATACCGGGAAAAGGAACTTCCGTCCGCGGCGCCCGCCCAGTCCGCCCCCGATTTCGAAGAGGATGCGCTCGATCTGCCCGAGGACAAGCCTTCGCTGTTTGGCGGCGTCAAGGCGCTGATGAAGGGCGTCACCCGCCGTCTGCCCGCCGACGAACCGGAGACGCAGGACGCGCCGGAGGCCCTCGACATCCCCGACGACGAAACGGGAGCGCCGGACGGCGATGGGGAAGCCCTCCACGAGGCGGCTGAGGCCGACGAGCCGGAGGAGGACGATGCGGACGTCGTCCCCGACGACGCGCCGCAGATCGACAACCCCATCGGCGACGCCTTCCACAAGGTTGTTGGCCTTTTTCAGGCAGCCCGCTCGAAGATCGCGCGGCGCGCGCCCGCGGAGGCGGCCGGGGAGCCGGAGGACGAAGACGAGGACGAGGCGTTCGCGGTACCCGCCGCCGAAGCGGGCGTCGCAGAAGAAAGCGGGCCGGCGCTGTCCCGCCGCATGCGAAAGGCAGCCCAGGCGCAGGAGTCGGTCGCCGAATCCAGCGAGCCGCCAATTCTCGACATCGCGCCGGTTGCCGCCGAGGAAGTGGACGAGCTGGTCTCGAAGCCCGGCACCACGGTACACGCCGGTTTTACCGAAGAGGACGTGCCGAAAGCCGCGCCCGCCCCGGCGGACGACGAGCCGGACGACTACGATGAGGACGACGAGGACGATGACGACGACCTGCCCGCCACCCGCGGCACCAGGCTGTTCGGTTTTTTCAAAAAATTCAAGGGCCGTAGCGCCGCTTCGGACGAGGATGCCTACGAATCCGATCAGCCGGACGGGGAGGATGAACCGATGGATGAAGACCAAAGGGCCGCACTGACCGAGCGCCTGTCCGAGGAACTCGACGGCGCGCCGGTTCTGTCCCGCAGGGCGCGCAAGGCGCTGGCCGCCGGGAAGAGCCTGCCCGCGGTGACGGCGACGCCCGCCGCACCCGCGCCCCGCACCATCCCAGCCGCAAGCGCTCCGGTCGTGAACAACCTGCCCGCGGCGTCGATGCCCTTCTCCGCGCCCACCGCGGCGCGCCCCGCCTTCACGGCGGACGAGCCGACGCAGGAATTCCGCCCCCTGCGCGCCCGCGTCGCGCCGCCCGCCCCCCTCATGGAAGAGGACGACTTCGATGAGGACGAGGACGACGACCTGCCGGTGCGCCGCGCGCCCAAGCCGGTCAAGCAAAAGAAGCGCCGCGTCTACAAGGACGAGGAACTCGAGGACGAGTATGACGAGGACCGTTACGACGAAGATCGCTACGACGACTATGACGG
>JAEZTD010000157.1 GCA_023443705.1 Bacillota bacterium
CCTCTGCGGCGAGGGCTTGGATGGCGTCCGCCGTCCGCGCCAACGCGGCGGCGGAAAGCGTACCGTCCTTCAGGCCCTCGATCAGGCGCGTGACCGCGCGGCCGGTATGAACTTCAAAAAGCTGGCCGCCGGAGCGTCCGGCGACCAGCAGGCGAACCGAGTTGGAACCCACGTCGATCACGGCGACGCGGTCAGTTTCCTCCGGATACAAAGCGCACCTCGTTCTTCTTCAAAAGGCCCAGTTGGTCGCGCGCCACGCGCTCCACGTATTCGTTGGTCTTGGCAAAGGCGATCTTGCGCTCCAGCGCGGCGTTCTCATCCAGCGCGCGAACCTTTTCGGACTCCAGCGACTCGATGTGCTGCGCCTGCGTCGAAAGATACTGGGCCTGGCTGACGTATACGCTGCCAAATACGACCAGCATTACGGCCATCAAAAGGAGCCAAAAGCGCGGCTTGACCGTCTTTTTCTTGGACACAAAAAACACCGGCCTTTCCAGTATCGGTCTTTAGTATATTCTGCGAAAGGCCGTGAAATCCTCCTTCAGCGAAAAACTTTCTGGAAAAACTTTGTGCCCGCCAGCCATTTCAGCCGCGAAAGCAGGAAGCGCAGCGGCCGCACCAGAAGCAGGCGCAGTAGCGGCCTGATCGTCAGCGCATAGAGCACCGCGCCTGAGGTCGCACCCAGCAGCGCGTAGAGCCTGAAATCCAGGTAGTTGACCCGGATCCACACCGCCGCCAGCATCACCACGCACAAAAGCGAAAACCCGCAGTCGACGATAAGGGTCAAAACCGGCCCCGCCGAAAGCCAGCGCCGGGTCAGCGCCGCCAGATCGATCAAAAGACCCGCGGCCAGCCCGGCGTACATCATGCCCAGAAAGGCCTGGGGCTGCCCCACCGTGTAAAACAGCATTACTTGAACAGCCTCCCCAGGCCGCCCTTGCCGCGGGCGCGCTCGTCATACTCCAGCGCGTCGATCTGCCCCTCGACCAGGAGTTGCCCATCCTCGAGGTTGAGCCGGGAGATGTGCAGCGAACTGCCGACCAAGGTCAGCGCCCCGGCGGAGGTGTTCATGACGATCATCGCCTCATTGAAGCTGTCCACATCGTTCACGCCGGTGATGGTCGCCCGGTTCCGGCCGTCGATGGTCAGGGTATGCGGCCGGCCGACCGGCTGGGCCTCGCTCTTCACATGCATCGCCTCCCCTAAAAGCTATTCGCGACGCGCCCACGGCATGCGCCGGGGAAGATTTACGACGCGCGTTATGGTATAATTGTGAAAAAGGCCGGGGGTGGATGGATGGGCGTGCACGAAGGGCACCGGGCCAGACTGCGGCAGCGGCTGGATCGCGAGGGGCTGGACGCCTTCCAGCCCCACGAGGCGCTGGAGCTGCTGCTTTTTCACGCGGTGGCGCGGCGGGATGTGAACCCCGCCGCCCACGCGCTGATCGACCGGTTCGGCTCCTTTTCCGGCGTTCTGGCGGCGGACGAGGCGGCGATCACCCAGGTAGGCGGCGTCGGCGCGCGGGGTGCGCGGCTGATCGCGCTGATGGCGCGCATCCTTTCGCTCTACCGGGCGGAGCGCCCGGAGGATAGGCCATTCATCAAAAATTTGAGCGCGGCAAAGGAATACTGCCGCCGCCTGATCCCGCAGCCGGGGGATGGACGGCTCTGGCTTATGCACCTCGGCGCCGGCGGCGGCCTGATGCTGACCGAGAGCCTCGGCCCCGACGAGGGCCTGCGCCCTCGCACGGTAGTGGAGCGGGCGCTGAAGAGCCGCGCCCACGCGCTGGTCATCGCCTCCGCGCGGATGGACGCCGCCGCGCACCCCGCGGACAGGACCCTCGCCGCTTTGCTTTCGGAGCTTTTGCCGATGATCGGCGTGACGCTTCTCGACAGCCTGATCCTTGGCGGCGAGGATGTGCTGAGCCTTCGGCGGGAGGGGGCGCTGACCGCGCCGCTCCGGGAGCCGGACGCCGCGCCGCGGCTGATGGAAGACCGGTGGGCGATGGACGAAGCTAAAAGCGAGTGAACGGTGAAATCGAAAGGCCGCCGACCGTTCGGCGGCCCGGGTTTTATCAGCGAAAGATTGACCGGCCCGGCATACAATAAAAAAGCTACGGCCGAGGCGGACGCCCCGATCCCCCAAAATTAAAGCTTGTAAAGCCCGGCCTCCTTACCGCTCATCCCCGTCCGCCAGCATGAGGAGAAAGGCTGTGAGAAGCACCGGCACGCAGGCCCAGACCGCCCGCTGCTGAAGCGGCGGAACCAGCCAATTGCCCGCCGTCGCGCCCAGCCCGAACACGAAAATCATGCCAAAGTAGAAGCCGCTGAGCCGAAGCGCCGCCCGGTCGCGGCCGGTGACCGCCCGGGCCAGGTGCTCCGTCGCGGTGCGCAGGTTGCCGATGCACATGGTGGTGGCGATGTCGTTGCCGCGCACTTTGCGGAAGCTGTGCACCTGGATGCCGCAGGCCAGCGAGACCAGGCTGTTGGCCACGAGGTTCATCGGCTGCCCCATGAAGCCCACCGCCACCATCACCGCCATTTCGGCCGCGAGGCAGGCCTGCCGCCAGTGGAAATGGGGGTGCTTTTTTACGCCCTGGCGCAGGCACTGGGCCAGGAACACGCCCAATATGAACGACAGGATGGGCACGAGGTAGCGGGCGGCTTCGGACAAGCTGCCCTCCAGCGCGTGAATGCCCATCAGGATGATGTTGCCGGTCTGCGCGTTGGCGAACACGCCGCCGCGAAACACGTAGGTGTAGGCGTCCATGAGGCCGCCGGAAAAGGCGAGCAGCGCGCCCACCGCCAGCGATTCCGACATCTGCCGCGCCGGATCCCGTCTTTTAAGCAAGCCCTTCCGCCCCTTTCTCGGGTCTTTTGCGCCACGCGCGAGCCAAGCCCCGGGCGCTCAACACGAGACGCCGCCCGCCTCATTATACCGAAGAGGGGTAGGCGGCGCATCAACGGGGGGTTATTTTTGAAAACGCGTTCACGCCGGGGCGTCCTGGTTTGAAGGCCGCCACCCTCGGCTGGATTTTGGAAATGCCAGGGTGTCCCGTATCGTGAATTCAGTCAATTCTCGCGCCGCATCAGCGACAAAAACGCCTCGGCGATGTCCGGGTCAAACTGATATCCGGCGTTTTTTCGGATCTCGTCGAGGGCCGCTTCGACGGGCATGGCCCTTCGGTAGGAGCGGTCCTGGGTCATGGCGTCGAACGAATCCACCACGGCGAGAATCCGCGAAAGCAGCGGGATCTGTGCCCCGGCGATGCCCCTGGGGTATCCCCTGCCATCCCACCGTTCGTGGTGGGACAGGATGTACTCCGCGATGTGGGCAAGTTCCGGCGACGCCAGCGCGATGCGGAAGCCCACCTCCGGGTGCTTTTTGATCTCCAGCCATTCCTCGTCGGTCAGCGGGCCGACCTTGGTCAGGATGCCCTTGTCCACGCTGATTTTGCCGATGTCGTGAAGGGTGGACAAGAGCTCCAGCGCCACCATGTCCTCGTCCGGCAGGTTCATCACCCGCCCCACCCGATGGCTGAGCGCCGCCAGCCGCTCGGCATGGGCCTCGGTCTCGTCGCTCTTCTCCAGCATCGTCTTTTTCATGGAGGTGAGTACCGAGCTGTGCAGGCTGCGCTGTTCGAATATCTTGCGGCGGTACATGGCGTCCTCCGCGGCCTTGCGCACCGCGGTCAACGGCTCTTCCGGCTCGCGCTTGACCGCCACGCCCAGGCAAATGCTGGCGAAATAGAGTTCGTCCATGTCTACTGCGCGGGCCTCGCCCTCCGCACGGATGGATTCGATGATCTTCTGGGCGGCGGCGGCGTCCGTTTGAGGGATGAGCGCAGTGAACTCGTCGCCGCCGGTCCTCGCCAGCACCGCGCGCTCCGGAAGGCAGGCCTTAAGGATGTCCACCGTGGCCAGAATCACCAGGTCGCCCCGGTCGTGTCCCAGCGAGTCGTTGATCAGCTTGAGGCCGTTGATGTCCCCCATCAGGATTGTTATCGGCAGGTTCTCCGGCTGGTCGAGCCGGTGCATTTCCTGCAGCAGGAACAGCCGGTTGTGAAGCCCTGTGGCGGTATCGTGGGTACTCAGGTAGAGGATGCGCTCTTCCTCCTCCTTGCGCTCGGTCACATCCCGGCTGATGCCGATCAGCCCGATCACCTCGCCCGCGTCGTCCAGGTAGGGGGTCTTGATGGTTTCAAAGTGGCGCTTCTCGCCGTCCCTGCGGGTGACCACGCTATCATAGCGCCGGGAAACCTTCATAAGCAGGCATTCTTCGTCGCCCCTGCTCAGCATGAGCGCCTGTTCTTCCGGCAGAAAATCCATGTCGGTTCTGCCCACAAGGTCCTCCTCGCTCCGGCCGATGTATTGGCTGAACGCACGGTTGCAGCCCATGTAGCGGAAGCCGGTGTCCTTGTGGAAGATCAGGTCGGGGATGGAGTCCACCAACCCCGTAAGCAGCGCCTCGCGGGTTTTGTGGTGCTCGGAAAGGCCTTTGTACATCCTGCTGGATTCGTCCAGCTCACTGTTTATCTTGAGGATGGTTTTTTGGGATTCCATCACCCGCTTCAGGGCGTCGCCGGAAAGCCCGTAGATCAATACCGCCGATGAAAACACAAACAGGAGCCCCTTGACCACGCTGAGCTGGAAGATGCTCTCCGCGCCGGCGGCGGAGCCCCAGGCGAAGGAATCGGAAAGGATGATCCACGCGCTGCCCGTGATGAGGTACAGCCCCGCAATCTTGGCCGCGCGGCCATAGGCGCTCTTGGACCAGACTGAAGCGCGGCAGCGAAGGGACGCTTTTTTTTGTCTGCTTTCTTCCGTCATGGAGACCCTCCCGGCCGCGGCGCGGGTACGCGCCGCCTTTTGTTGATAAATGCCCCCGGCCAATCGAGCCGGGGGCATGCTTTAACTGCGCATCATATCGCAGAAGCGGATGGCGAGCGCCGGATCAAACTGCGTGCCCGCGCCGCGCTCAATTTCAAGGAGCGCTTCCTCGCCGGACATTGCGGCGCGGTAGACCCGCGTCTCGGTCATCGCGTCATAGGCGTCCACGATGGCGAGGAGCCGCGACAGGAGCGGAATCTCTTCTCCCGACAGGCCGCGGGGGTATCCCTTGCCGTCCCAACGCTCGTGATGGCACAGGATGTAGTCCGCCACATGGGACAGCTCCGAGGCCGACGCCGCGATGCGGTAACCGATCTCGGAGTGCTTTTTCATCAGCTCCCATTCCCCGTCGTCGAGTTTTCCGGGCTTGTTGAGGATGCGGTCGTCCACGCCCACCTTGCCGATGTCGTGCAGAATCGCGTAGAGTTCGAGTTCGTCCAGCGCCTTCTGTTCCAGGCTCAGCGATTCGCCCATCCGGCGGGAGATGGACGCCATGCGCTCGCCGTGGGCCTCTGTTTCGCGGCTCCTTGCCAGCATGGTGGCCATCACCGACGAGAGGATGGAATTGTGGGCGCTGCGGCTTTCGAGGAGCTTATGGTAGTGCATGCTCTCCTCGGCGGATTTGACCACTTCGGTGAAGCGCACAGAAAGGCTGATCCGGGTGGCACAGCCCACCGAAAGGCTCAGCCCGCACGCGCCGGAGGGCTGACGGGCGTTGAAGTCGGTCACCGCCTCCTTGATGCGCAGGTTCATCTGGTCGGCCTCGGCAGCGTCGGTAGACGGCATGATGAGCGCGAACTCATCGCCGCCGGTTCGGATCAAAACGTCCCGGGGCCGGGCGCAACCCTCGATCAGCCGCGCGGTTTCGACGATCAGCCGGTCGCCCGCTTCAAGGCCGAACACATCGTTGACCAGGTGCAGCCCGTCGATGTCGCACACGGCCACCGACAGCGGCAGCGTCTCCGATACGTCCATTTCGCTGCGGATTCGCTCGTAGTAACGCCGGTTGAAGAGCCCGGTCATCGAATCGTGCTCGCTCATATACAGGATGCGGGCTTCGTTCTCCTTCTGGCTGGTGATGTCGATAACGATGCCCTCCAGCGCGACCACGCTGTCCTCGTCGTAAATGCCCTGACCCAGTTCCAGCACCCACTTGCGCCGGCCGTCCCGGGTGATGATTTCGTATTCGTTGCGGAAGTTTTGGCGCCGGGGCAGTACGCGCGCCCACTCATCCCACAGAAAACGGCGGTACTCCGGCGCGATCAGGTCGTTGAAGCTGATGTCGCGGTTGCCCAGAAGGCTTTCCATGTCATAGCCGGTCAGCGCCTTGCAGCCCTCGGACACGAACTCCATGGTCCACTCGCGGTCGTACCGGCAGCGGTAGGCAAGGCCGGGAAGGTGCGAAAGCAGCACCGCCTTGGATCGCTCGCTCTCGAGCAGCGCGGTTTCGGCGCTTCTTCTCGCGGTAATGTCCTCGACCAGAACCAGTGAATACTCTTCCGCTTCGCCCGTGTGCATTCGGACAGTCTTGGCGTT
>JAEZTD010000405.1 GCA_023443705.1 Bacillota bacterium
CTCGGGTTATGCTACCGTGCAGTCAAGGCGGGTAAGCAGAGCCCTGCTTCCCGCCTCATCCTACGAACTACCGCAAACTGCGTTTTGCCCCGCTTTTCGAGTTTACACAAAATCCGGGATTGACCCCACTACACTTCTGATCCTCTTGCGGCTAAAAAAATCAAGCGAATCAAAGAAAGTCAATATATCCTCGAAGGCACTTTCTGGCAATTCACGAACATAATCAGAGTACGATATTCTGCTTGAGCTTGTGTATCCGAAGTAATCATGGCCTCGTATGTTAATCTTTAGCCATTCCATATTGTGTTGAATGTCAGAAGTCTTGCCGTCGTACTCAGCTTCGAAGCGAGTTATCTTATCATTCTCGCCATCATTCTGTTTTCTGAAATACTCGAAATGTCTGCTTCTATTCTGTGCCAATTTTCGCTTTAATTGTTCATAAACGCCCTCCGTGGTTGCAATAACTCCATGTCGGGCCAGTAAGTCCGGTGAAAATAAATATCCTTCAATCGCGCTGTACTTTGTAACATAAATATTTGCCGCTACGGATGTATAGTAAACTCTAGATATATTTTCACTCATCTGATTATTAAGCTTTCTCATTACCGATTCTAGCGACATAGTATCCAAATCACGAACTACAGCAAATGATTGGTTCAGTGTAGTCTTTTTCAAAAATCTTAAGGTAGCATAAAACCCAATGTTTTTGCATGACTTTGTGTCCACAATGGTAATCCTATTCATATCGACACTATAATACTTAGGCAGCAAGAGTTCAAATACTTCCTTATCCGCTTGTCCTTCTACAAAAATCACATAATCTGTATTCAAGATGTCCTGACTCGAGTAGCCTATTTCAGCGAGAATAGAATCCAACGAAGCGACTTCGACTTCGCTCTGATATGATTCAATATTGAGCTTAACTTTCCGAATGTCTTCCGACGCGAATTCATTTAACAACAAAGGAGAGTGTGTGGTAAACACGATTTGGTCATTTTCTGACAAAGCCAATAATGTATGGGCCATTTCTTTTTGGAGCTCCGGGTGGAGATACAATTCCGGCTCCTCAATCAAAAAAACAGCACTTTTCCTACCCATTGACTTATATGCCTGAAGAAGAGATAACAGGTATATACTTCGGATACCCGCACCTACATTACACATATCTATTTCTTTCCCAAGCACCGGGTCAAAAATCCTTGTTGAGAGATTAAACGACTTATTTATACCACTAGTGGCCTTAATATTTACTTTAAATCCATCTCTATAATTCTTCTGGAACGTATCCGATACAGTTCTGGTAAATGCATCAGAACTCATTTTTAACTTATAGTTAATTAGCTTCTCCAGTTCCCCAGATGTAAGCTCTGCTGTTTTCTTTTTGAATAGAGCATTTATGCACCGTGACGTGCAGTCTGTCTCAGTACAAGCGCCACACGAAATGCCATCAAGACCAGTAATCGCATCGTCCTGAATTATTCTAAATATTTCACTCGTTAGTGTTTTAGGTTTTCCTATTTCTTCCCCGTCAAAATTCCTATCGTCATCTATAAATGCAAGATCCGGTAAATATGATGGAATGTCTTTAATCAAGCTAGTCCCGATATAGTACTGTGTTTTCAAGTCGCTTTTTGCGCATTTCATGCATATTTTTACTTGACGATCAGAACCAATTCCGAGTCTTTGTTCCGTTGCATTAACCCAAATATGTCGAAATTTTTCTTGCTGGGTGCTGTCATTTCCTTCGCCAATATGTACCACATCTCGTTCCGCTATAAAATCAGTATAGGCAATATCTGCCCAGCATGTATTGCTTTTCGACCTATTAAACTCCCCTGCAGACGATGGAATCTTGAGAAACCCCACCTTGCCATCACTAAAGAGCGAGTCAATATAGTCACCAGAGATTTCGAAAGTAAAATTTATTGAAATAGAATCCGCATTTTTATAGAAATCTCTCTCACCAGGGCTATATTCACCCCAAAAAGTCCTAATTGCACTTAAAACCGCACTTTTACCTGCGTTGTTTTTCCCGATCAGAATAAGCGCGTTCCCGATATTCATTATTTGCTGATTGAATATTCCACTAAATTCTCGATCTGTATCTCGCAAATTTTCATTTTTCTTCCTCGTATGCAACATATTTCTCATTCGTCTTCAGGGGACCACCGATATTGCTTAAAGAGGTAGCAAAAATCTAACGTGTGACTTTCCTTATTGAACAGCCCGCTTCTTTCAAAGAACATCCATCCTGCTCTGTACGAAACCCCTGACATCTATCCTGCTCTGTACGCTTCTACACCTGCCGCTTTGGATGTGTTTCCTTTTAGAAATGATTATACACGCATTAACCTACATTTTCCAGCCCCAAAACGACAAAAAGCCTGATTTCTCAGGCTTTTTGAGTACCCTTCCCTACTCCCTTGACATCAATGCTACGCACTCGACGTGGCTCGTCCACGGGAACATATCCACGGGACGCACTTTTTTGAGCGCATAGCCGCCGGAGTGGAGGCGCTTAAGGTCCCGGGCGAGGGTGCCCGGATCGCAGGAGACGTAGACGATTCTCTTTGGCGCGGCGCCGGCAAGCGCCAGCGTCAGCGATTCTTCCAGGCCCTTGCGGGGCGGGTCAACCACCACGACGTCTGGCGTCAGCCCTTTCTTCAGCATCTGGGGCAACACCAGTTCGGCGCGGCCCTGCACAAACTCGGTCTTGTCTGAAAGAGCCGCACGGGCGGCGTTGTCCCGGGCATCTCGGACGGCCTCGGGCACAACCTCCACGCCGATCACGCTGCCCGCGTGCTTCGCCATGTAAAGGCCGATGGAGCCCGCGCCGCAGTAGGCGTCCACCACCAGCTCGTTTCCGGTGAGCGCGGCAAAATCCAGCGCGGCGGCGTACAGCGCCTCCACCTGTACATCGTTCACCTGAAAGAAGGACTTCGGCGCCAGCGAGAAGGCGATGCCGCCGAGTTCATCCACGAGCGCCTCATCCCCGCTGATGAGGGTGACGTCGCCATCCAGCGCTTGGGCGTGGCCGGGCCGAAGCCTGCAGCTGTAAACGGAGCGGTATTCCGGCAGGCGCTTCAGAACCGCCGCCGCATCCGAAGCATCCCAGCCGCCCTCGTGGCAGAGAACCGCCATGCCCTCGCCCGCGCGGTTCACGCGGGTGACCAAGTAGCAAAGCGGCGTATCCGGGTTCTCCCGCAGCCAGTAGCGCAGCATGCGCATGGCGCGGACGCTGGGCTCCTTCTGAAGAAGGCAGTCGCTCACTTCGAGAACGCCACGTCCGTCGGAGCGGCGAAGGCCGATCATCGGCCCTTCGATGGCGTACTCCGCCTTGTTTCTGTATCGCTCCGGCTGCTCCATGCCGATCGGCTCCATCACCTCGGGCGCATCGAAGCCGCCGATGCGCGTCAATGCATCGATCACCCGCTGTTTTTTGAGGGAAAGCGAAAGACCGTACTGCATGTGCCGCGCCTGGCAGCCGCCGCAGGAAGCGGCATAGCGGCACGCGCTGCGGGCCCGGTCCTGATTGGGCGCAACGACGCGAAGTAGGCGCGCCACAAGGTAGCGCCCCTGATCGCGAACGATTTCAACCTGCACCGTCTCCCCCGGCAGCGCGCCGGGCACGAACACCGCGCGGCCGTCCAGCCGCCCGACGCCCTGCATTTCAGAAGCAGCGCCGGTGATGGTCAGCTCAAATCTCATCAGCCGGACACCGTGGAGATCAGCTTGTAGAGATCGGCGTTGTAGTCCCCGCCGCGGTTGCGCGCCTCCGTGATCGGAACCTCGATCAAATGATTGTCACGCATGCCTATGGCGAGGCCCGCATGATCGTCGCGCAACAGTTCCACCGCCCGATTGCCCATGCGGGTGGCGAGAATCCGGTCGGTGGCGGTGGGGCTGCCGCCCCGCTGGATGTAACCCAAAACCGTCGCACGGGTGTCGTGGCCCGACAGCGCCTCGATGAATCGGGCAAGCTGGCCGGAGTCCATCTGCTGGTTGAGAGCGCCGGTAAGTTTTTCGTTCGACTGACAGAGCGCGTTCAGGTCGCTCGTCATGGAAGAAAACGCGCCTTCGGCCACGATGATGATCATGGAGCTCTTGCCCTTGAGGACGCCCCACTTGACCTTTTCGGCCACTTCCTCGATGGACCACTTGACCTCTGGGATCAAGACGATCTCCGCGCCGCAGGCCAGCGCCGTATGCACCGCGATGTCGCCACAGTTGCGGCCCATGACGGTGACAAGGCTGGCGCGCTCGTGGGAATCGCTGGTCTCGCGGATGCGGTTGAGGCAGTCCAGCGCGGTGTTGAGGGCTGTATCAAAGCCGATCGTCGCGTCGGTGTAGTTCAAGTCGTTGTCTATGGTGCCGGGAATGCCGACAACCGGCAGGCCCAGCTTTTCTATATCCGTCGCGCCGCGGAAGGTTCCGTCGCCGCCGATCAGCACCATGCCCTCCACGCCCAGCATTTTGAGGTTGGAGACGACGCGCTTTTGCGCCTCCAGTTCGCGGAATTCTGCGCAGCGGGCGGTCATCAGGAAGGTGCCGCCCCGGTGGATTTTGTCGGAGACGCTGTGGGCGGTCATCATCTGAAAATCGTCCGACGCATCCTTGGAGCGCATCAGCATCCCATTGTAGCCGCGCTTGAAGCCGATCACGCTCATGTCATAGGACAGGGCGGACCTGACCACCGCGCGAATCGCGGCATTCATGCCGGGCGCGTCTCCGCCGGAAGTCATAACGCCGATTCTTTTCATATTATCCCCCGCTCTTCTAAAAACCGTTTTCCTGCAAGACCTCGCGCGCTTCCTTGGCTTCCGCCTTGATGGCCTGAAGCTCAAAGCAGCACTCGCCGGAGAGCGTCCGTGCCACCGGTCGAACACGCACCATGAAGCCCTCACGGGTGAGAAGTTCCTGAGCCGACGCGGCTTTTGGCTCGCTGTGCGCCATGTGGATCACAACCCACACGCCTTCCGCGTTTTTCACCCAAGTCCCTCCCCTGCTTGCGTTTCCCAATTTCAAAGAGTATTATATCCGCATGCGCGCCTTTGCGCAAGCGTCCGACCGTTTCGGGCGGCAAAAATCGCCATTTTGTGGGAGGAAATGCCATGGAAACGCCCATTCCTGCCGATATTACCAAAAAAAGCGCCATGCCGGAGTTGGCCGAGGATGCCTACCGCCTGCCGGAGGGCTTCGTCTACCTGGACGAGGCCGTGCCCGGCGTGTACTGGGATGCGAAATACGCCTCAAGCGACAACTTCACCGGCGCCCCCGTGGACGGCTACGCCGCGAACCGCATCGCGCTCAGCGAAAAGCTGGCCGACTCCTTGACCCTGGTGCGGGACGAGGCCGCGAAGAAGGGGCTTTACCTGCTCGTCTGGGACGCGGCGCGGCCTCAGCGTGCGGTGGACCGGTTTGTCGATTGGTCCCGCGAGCCGGAGAACGGCGTCACCCGCAAAGCGCACTACCCGAACCTTCAAAAAAATCAGCTGTTCCGAGAGGGCTACATAGCCGCCCGCTCCGGCCACACCCGAGGCGCGGCGGTGGATCTGACCCTCATCGACAAGAGCGGGGAAGCGCTGGACATGGGCGGGGTTTTTGACCTGATGGACGAAAAATCCCATCACGGCGCGAAGGGCCTCACGCCGGAGCAGGCCGAGAACCGGCTCCTCCTCAAAAAGCTGATGCGCTCCGCCGGTTTTAGCGCCTACTTGAACGAGTGGTGGCACTATTCCCTCGCCCGCGAGCCGTTTCCCGGCGAATATTTCGATTTTATGATCGGCGGAGACGCCGTCCGCTACCCGTGGAAGATGCCGCCCCAACCCAGCCGGACGGTGGACGAGGCGGAGTAGCAAAAGGCTGACCGCCGCGACGGCCAGCCCCAAACCATCATTCAAAGCCTTTTCGGGCTCCAATCGTTCCGCTCCGAATCCCCGCCGTCCCTTCGTCCCCGGCGACACCCAAGCCCTCGTCGTCACTTCCTATCGTTCCCGGCGACATGCGCGGCAGGAGCGGTTTTCGCAGCCAGTGCGAGCACTGGCGGAGGAAACAATACCAGAGGTCAGCGAGCCTGAAACCCGAACGGTTTCAGGCTCGCGCAGTTCTCCTCGCGAAGAAAAGCCGAGAAGCGGATTTTCTTCGCAATCGTCCTAATCCCGCCTGCGCCCGACGCCCGCAAGGAGAAGCAGCCGGACCAGCTGCAAGATCGCGCCAATGGCGGCGGCCACGTAGGTCATCGCGGCGGCGCGCAGCACCTTTGATGCGCCCGCCATCTCGTCAGAATCAAGGTATCCGCCGGAGGACAGCGTGGCCAGCGCGCGGCCCGAGGCGTTGAATTCCACCGGCAGCGTGAGCAGCGAAAAAGCCACCGCCAGCGCAAACAGGATGATGCCCGCGAGGAGCAGCGGCTCCCAGCTGAAGATCAGCCCGGCGAGGAAGATCGGCCAGCTCAGGTTGGAGCCAAAGCCCACCGCCGGCACGATGGCCGTGCGCAGCTTCAGCGGCGCGTAATGCTCCTGATCCTGAATCGCGTGGCCGGTCTCGTGGGCGGCGACGCCCAGCGCCGCGATGGATGTGGAACCGTAGACCCCTTCCGAAAGGCGCAGAACTCGCGCGGAGGGATCGTAGTGATCCGACAGGTTGCCGGACACCCGCTCAATGGCGACATCCTCCAGGCCGCGGCTGTCCAGCATGCGGCGCGCCAGCATCGCGCCGGTCAGGCCGATGCGCGCGGGCACGCGCTGGTATTTGGCAAACGTACCGCTGACACCCGCCTGAGCGATCAGCGCCAGAACCAGGCCGGGGAGCACAATCAAAAACGTCCAGTCATAGAAAAACATCTTGCTTGGAAGCCTCCCTTCCATTTGTATGATAACACATTTCCGCCCGGCAAATCCGTGTTTCACGGGAATTCCACTCAAATTTCGGATCTTTGACGTTATTTGACCTTAGGCTGATGTAAATTATTAATGCTTCCAAAGCAAGAGGAGATTTTCGATGCAGGACAAGGAGCCGGAGCGCAGGAACAGCAGCGCTATTTCAAGCGGAGAGCGAGACAGAGGCGTGGGATTCAAATCCATTTAAATCCCACGGTCGCGAAGCGACTTGGTTTCCCAATGGAAACCAACTTTGCCTACGCGAACAGATTCCTTGCGACGAAGCTTTTATAATTGGAATCAGTACTACGCCAGCGTCAGCCTGTCGAGCCGCCACACACCCTGAGGCCCGCCCAGCGGCGACGCGTGGTAAAACACCGGGCGGACGGAGGCCAGCCATCCGTCCCGAAGCGTCATCAGCCCCACCGCCGGACGCCCGTCGGGGAGCGGATACTTGAGCGGCGTCGCGCCGCCGGAAGAGGCCGCCGCCTGCAGCGCGTCCGCCGCCGCGCCGGGGGCAAGGTAGCCCCGCGCCTCGTCCGTCAGACCCAGCCGCGCCGCCTCCAGCGCCGCCAGCGCCGCGCCTTCCGGCGTTTCGGGCCACTCGGGCGCACCGCGCGTCCAGAAGTGCTCCACGGAAACCGGCTCAAACCGCCCGTCCAACAGCGCCCAGCGGGTCAGTCGCGCGTGCCCGACCACATCGTCCAAATCCTCCAGCGCCCGCACCCCGCCGTCCGGCGTGACCGACGCCTCCCGGCCGGAGGCGCTGATGAGCGGCTTTTCAAGGTCGTCTCCCAGCGCGATCAGGTACGCGCCGCCTTCGAAGGTGCCCGTCAGGCAGATCGCGCCCGGCACGCGCACAATTTTCGGCGCTTCGGCGCCCTGCGGCAGCGGATAGACGCCCCGCGCGCCGCCCCGCGTTGCCGTAAGCCGCCCGCCCTCCAGCGCGATCACGATGCCGTCCTCATCGTACACCGGCTTTGCACCCACCCGGGGCTCCGGCGTCAGAAGTACCTCCAACGCGCCGCCCGGCCACGCGGCAACCTCCACGCCGCCCGCGTCCGAGACCGCGATGGGCATGCCGCCGGACAGCGTCAGGCGCCGGGCGAGGGGCAGATACCCCGCCACCAGCGGCCTGTGTTCCACAAACACCGGCCCCCTCGCCGCCACCGGCAGCGCGGTTTCCGCCTCCGGCGTCAGTTCGCCGGCAAGCCGCCCGTTCAGGTACAACGCGCCCGGCACGTCGGAAGAAAAGATCATCAGCGGCTGCACATCGGTCGCCCCCTTTATTCCTTCCGGCACGCCCTCAGGCGGGCGCGGCCGTCTTCCATCCTATGCCCCCCTGTCTTGCATTATTTGGGGGATTGCGCTATGATAAGCGCGGGTGATGGTCTTGTACACGCTATCCGAACTGTACCGGGAACGCATACATCAGGTGGAGGCACAGTTTGCCACCTGCCAAAGCGCGGAGGCCGCCGCGGCCTGCGCGGCCGCCTTTCTGGGCGCGCTCAGGGAGGCGTATGCCGCCGCCTGCGACGACGACGCGCTCCGGCGGCAGGCAGGGCACATCCTCGTCATCTGCCAGTCCGCCTGCGGGTTGATCGCGGGGATGTCGGATGCCGAGGTCAGTCTGCGCCTACCCTCCCCCGGCACGAACAATCCTTTCGCGCGCCGCGTACTCCGCAGCGCCCGGCGATACCTGCCCGCGGCACTCTGCGCGGCGCTGGCCGCGTACCTGATGCTTCGAAATGAAACCCCCGCCGCGATCATGGCGGCGGTCGCCGCGGTCTCGTGCCTCTTGCTCCCCGCCGTCAAAGCGCCGATTCAGGCGCTTCCCGAGGCGAAGGCCGTGCCCCGGCCCGACCCGAAGGAGATGACACGGCGGCTCGAGCGGCTGATCCGGGACGCCGACAAACTGCTCGCCGGGCGGGAAGCGCCGGAGGCTGGCGCGCCTCTGTTGTCCGCGCCCTTGATGGAATCGATCCAAATGCTATGCGAGGCCAGCCTGACCGGAGACGGCGCGTTCGCCCTACGCGCGGCCTCGCCGCTGGTGGCGGCGCTGGAGGCCCAAGGGCTCCAGCTGATGCTCTACGCGCCCGAAAACGCCGGGTGGTTTGACCTGATCCCCGGCGCGGGGGCGGGGCGCACCATCCGCCCCGCGCTGGTCCGGGACGGGCGCCTGCTGGCCCGGGGGCAGGCCATCGAGCCGATGAGGTAGCTATGTTTGAAACAAAAGATATTACCGATCTCTTTGGGTTTGACCTGGGCGACGGCGAGAGCGCCGTCGCGTGGATGCGCGCGGGCTCTCCCGTCGCGCCGCAGCTTATTGAAATCGCCGGGCGCAAGAGCTTTCTGACCGCGCTGGGTGAGCATCCAAAGCTGGGCGACCTGATCGGCGAGCAGGCGCTGCTCGTCGACGCCGACCGGCTGAGCGTGCGCTTCAAGGGGAAATTCCTCACCCACCCCATCGCCGCCTCCCAGATCGAGGCCTTCGCCCGGGCTGTACTCAAGGCGCTTCACGATTCCGGCAAGGTGGAGAGCCTGGAGACCTCGGCGTTTTTCATCGGCTGCCCCTCCGGCTGGCGGGAGGCCGACCGCATCCGCTACAAAAAGCTGTTTGAGCGCGCGGGGCTAAATAACGTGGAGGTCATCAGCGAATCCCGCGCGGCGTTCATGTTCGTCCGGGAGTCCGGCGAGCTGCGCACCACCCGCGCCACGCTGGACAAGCCCACTTTGATCGTGGACGCGGGCTCTTCGACCACTGATTTCACTTTTGTGGAAGGGCTTGAGGCCCGTCCGCTGGACTTTGGCGAATCCTTTGGCGGCGGGCTGATCGACCAGATGCTCCTCGAATTCAACCTGCGCCGCAGCCCGAGCGAGGCGCGAATCCGGGAAATCTTCCGGGATTGCCCGCCCTACCGCGCCCGGTGCGAGCTGGAGGCCCGCAAAGTGAAGGAGCAGTACTTCGCCCGCGGCGCGGCCGGCGGAGCGCGCTTTACGGTGCCCTGTGCATCCTCCGTCAAAATTTACTACGACGACCCGCCGCTCTCGCTGGACCTCGCCGCCTCTGACGAGGACATGGAGGCGGTTTTGAACCACCCCTCCCCCGCGCTCCAGGGGTGCTCGGTGCTGGAGGCATTCCGGGGTGGGTTCGCCCACGCGAAGGCGCTCCTGAAAGAAGTGTCGCCCGGCGTGGTACTCCTGACCGGCGGTGCCTCCCGGATGGGCTTCATGGCGGATTTTGCAAAGGAAACCTTTCCGGATGCGCTGCTCCTTCGCGGCGCGGAGCCGGAGTTCTCCACCGCACGGGGGCTTTGCTACGCGCTGAACATCGACATCCGCGCCCGGAATTTCCGGGACGATGTGGGCGCGCTCGTCGCCTCCGGCGACATCGCCCGCGCCATCGCCGGACAGCTTCCGGCGCTGTACAAAAATGCCGCGCCCATCATCGCCTCCGCGGTGGTGGACGACTGCGCGCCGCGGGCTTTTCGGCAGTGGAAGCGCGGCGAGATCGGCACCATCGACGCGCTGGGCGACGAGATTGCCCGGCTGGTGGCTTCGGACGTCGCCTCCGGCGACGCGCACAAGCGGCTGGAACAGGCCGCAGCCGAGTGGGCTCCATCGCTGAAGCCTACCCTCGAGGCGCTGACCGACCCCATCTGCGCCCGCCATGGCCTGCCCCCGGCAACGCTTCAGTTGCCGCCCGCGTTCTACGTCAGCGAAGGGGCGCTGAACCTTGAGACAAAGGGCGGCATGCTGGACCTCTCCCTGGCGCAGACGGCGGTGGACCTTTCCGTCGCTTCCATCGCTGGCGCGCTCCTCGGCGGCGGCGGGGTGGCGCTAATCATGGCCGGTCCGGCGGGCTTCGCGCTCAGCTTCGCGCTGGGTTTTGCCGCCAGCCGCATCGGCACCACGCTGATGAAGCCGGTTCTGAACCGTTCCGAAATGCCGCTTCTTTTGCGGTCGGCGTTTTCCGAGCGCGTCTACCGCTTAGGCCTCGAACGAAAGCGCGCAAAGCTGGAAGAAGGCGTGCTGGACCAGCTGCACGAAAGCCTCCGCGTCTCCGGCGATTCGACCGGAGCCACCATCGGCGTGCTGTCCGAGGGCATCGCCCAGCAGCTGGACGCGCTGGCGGACGAAGCGCGGCTTCTGATCCTCTGACGATTCGCGCCCAAGCACGGGTGCTTCAAGGAGAACGCGATGTACGACGTGGCCATTCTGGGCCTCGGGCCAGCGGGCGCGACGCTGGCGCGGCTGATTGATCCCGTCCTCCGCGTCGTCACTATAGACCCGCGCACGCGGGAATCGGGACACATCAAGCCCTGCGGCGGCCTGCTGGCGCCGGACGCACAGAAGGCGCTGGCCCGGTTCAGCCTGACGCTGCCCAAGGACGTGCTGGTGGACCCGCAGATTTTTTCCGTCCGGACGCTGGACCTTGAAACCGGCCTCGTCCGGCACTATCAGCGCTTTTACGTCAACCTGGACCGGCTGAAATTCGACCACTGGCTGCGCTCGCTGATCCCGGGGCATGTCACCCGGTTGGAGGGCGTTTCCGCCGCAAAGATCGAGCGCGCGGAAGGCGGCTTTCGGATTCTCCTGTCGGACGGCACCGAGATCGTCTGCCGCCATCTCGTGGGCGCGGACGGCGCGAACTCCCTCGTGCGCCGCTTCCTCTACCCCGGCTACAGGCCCCGCACCTACGTGGCCGTCCAGCAGTGGTTCGAGGCGGAGGACAGCCGCCCCTTCTACCTGTGCGTATTCGACCCCGAAAACACCGACTGCTACTCCTGGGGGCTTTCAAAAGACGGGCGGCTGCTCTTTGGCGGCGCGTACCCGCCGAAGGACTGCCGCGCCCGCTTTGAACGCCAGAAGGAAGCACTGTCCGCGCTGGGCATGAACCTCTCTCGCCCCCTCGCCACCGAGGGCTGCATGGTGCTCCGGCCCCGGGGACTCCGGGACCTCAAATGCGGCCACGGCGGCGCGTTTCTCATCGGCGAGGCGGGCGGCTTCATCAGCCCCAGTTCGCTGGAGGGCGTCTCCTGGGCGATCGAGACCGCGCGCCTTCTGGCTGACGCGCTCAAGCGCCCCGACCCAAACCTCGCCTACCTGCGCGCCACGCGAAAGCTCCGGTTCAAGCTCCTGGGCAAGGAGATGAAATCCCCTTTTCTCTACCGCCCGGCGCTTCGCCACGCGGTGATGCGCTCCGGGCTTCTCGCCATCGATGTGGATGACAATCTGTGAGGAGGAGAACCCCATGAAAAATTACCGTGCCCAACTGACCGGCGTATTCGGCTGCCCGGTGGACGAAAACCCGACGATCGTCCTGCAGGAGGCCGCCTTCCGCGCCGCGGG
>JAEZTD010000225.1 GCA_023443705.1 Bacillota bacterium
GCTCGATCCTGCCGGGGATGGTGCTGCATTTCTTGAACGACTATGCGGCAAAGGATGTTGGAGGCGCAAGCTCCACTCAGGCGGCGGAATCCTGACGCGCAGCCGATTTGAGCGGCGATAATAGCGAAAACACGCGATGCCCTGGCGCCTGCCAGGCGCTGGAAGGCTGGAGGCGATGGCATGCTCGACCTGCCCGAGAGGAGACCCAAGGAATCCGCCGGCGAATACGCGCGGCGCGTGCTGGAGTACAATATCGTACACCTGAAACTGATGCCGGGCGAGCAACTGCAGGAAAAGGCGCTGGCCGAGCAGATCGGCGTCAGCCGGACGCCGGTTCGCGAGGCGATTCTGGAGCTCAAACGCGGGCACATCCTGAACATCTATCCCCAGCGGGGCACCTTCGTGTCCTACCTGGAGGAAAAGCGGGGCGAGGACATCCGCTATCTGCGCTTTGTGTTTGAGTCAAAGCTGGTGGAAGAGGCCGCAACCGCGGCCGATCCGGGCCTGGTCGCATCGCTTCATGAAATCATCCGCGCGCAGCGGCTGTTGATGGCCAACGATCCGGATCGCTTCCTCCGGATGGACGACGAATTCCACCGGGCGATTTACGCATCCCTGGGCCGAGAGGATCTTTACACGCTCGTCAAGGAGCACGCCATCCACTTCGACCGGGTGCGCTGGCTCAGCTACAAGCTCAACACCGCCGAGCGGCTGATCGAAGAGCACGAGGCCATTGCAGAGGCCATCGCCTTGGGCGATGCGCCGATGGCCCGCGCCATCTATGAAAAGCACCTGATGCACGCCATCGCCGACCATGAGGCGCTTCGAAAGCTCTACCCGCGCTTCTACGCGCCGGAAGCGGCCAGATAGCCATCAAGGATTTGAAGTGCGCGGCGATGGACGCCGGAACCCAATCGCGGCCTCGCGGGCACTGACCGGCTGTGGATTCGTCGGAAATGGGAAGCCGCCGTCAGAAGCGCTGACGGCGGCTTTGCGCGCCTTCAGTCAGGGTGCGCGCAAAAGGCTTTTCGGGCGCAAGAAGTTTGTCTTTTTCGCCCGGGATTGACTTGCGTGCGAACTTGTATTATAGTACTGTCAAACTGATATATTAGCTGAATGCGGGGGCGTTTTCATGAAACTGATCAGCGGCGCAAAATACGCGCTGGCGACCGTCACCAGCATCGGCGTGCGCATCGCGCCGGTCAATCGCGGCAGCGTGCACACGGCGCGCCTTTTCGAAATGCAGGCCACCAGCGCGGAGACCAACGTGCTGAACGTCTCGGCCTCGCTGGGGCTGCCGGTTCTGGCGCTGACGCGCTTCGTCAAGGACAGTCCCGTATCGCTCTTTCTGAAGTCGGAGCTCCGGCGGCGGGGCATCGGTTTTGAGGGGCCGGACGTGCCGCAGGGCGGCCCCTGGGGCTTCCGGCACCAGTTCAACATCGCGGATTCCGGTTTTGGCGCGCGGGGGCCCAGGGTACACAACCCCCGGGCGGGGGAGGTTGGGCGGACGCTCAGCGCCGCCGACTACGACCTGGAGCGCCTGTTTGACCGGGACGGCTGCCAGATTCTGCACATATCCGGGCTGGTGGCCGCGCTTTCCTCGGAAACCACCGATTGCTGCCTTAGGGTCGTGCATCGCGCGAAGCAATCCGGCACGCGGGTGTGCTTTGACCTGAACCACCGCGCCTCGTTCTGGAAGGGCAGGGAGGCGGAGCTTCGCGCGGCGTTTCACGAGATCGCATCGCTTGCGGACGTGCTCGTCGGCAACGAGGAGGACTTCCAGCTGGCGCTGGGCGTCGAGGGCCCGGAGGCGGGCGGCAGCGGCATTTACGGGCAGACAGACGCCTTCAAGTACATGATCGGGCGGGTGCGCTCGCGCTATCCGGAAGCCTCGGCGTTTGCCACCACGCTGCGGGAGGTCTACAGCGCAAACAGCCACGGCTGGGGCGCGATCCTCCTGGCGGGCGACACATGGCATATGGAGCCGCTCCGGGAGATCCAGATCATGGACCGCATCGGCGGCGGAGACGCGTTCGTGGGCGGCCTTCTGTACGGCATACTGAAGAGATGGGAGCCCTCCGACTGGCTGAAGTTCGGCTGGGCGACCGGCGCGCTGGCGACGACATCGACCGAGGACTACGCCACCCCCGCCGACGAGGAGCAGGTGTGGAGCATTTACCAGGGCAACGCCCGGGTCAGAAGGTAGGAGGATGCGCATGAAAGCGGACATCGGCATGATCGGCCTTGCGGTAATGGGTGAAAACCTGGCGCTCAATATGGCCGACAAGGGGTTTACCGTGGCGGTCTACAACCGGAATCCCGAGAAGGCGGTGCGCTCCTTTGTGGAGGGGCGCGGGCGGCGCGAGGGCATCGTCGGCACATATTCCCTCGAGGAACTGGTCGCGGCGCTGGAGCCGCCCCGTCGCATCATGATGATGATCCGGGCGGGGCGCCCGGTGGACGAGGTGATTGAAAGTCTGCTGCCGCTTCTGGAAAAAGGCGACATCCTGATCGACGGCGGCAATTCCAACTTCCGGGACACCATGCGCAGGGCGGAGTTTCTGGAGGCGCGCGGCCTTCTATACGTGGGCAGCGGCGTCTCTGGCGGCGAGGAGGGTGCGCGGCACGGCCCCAGCCTGATGCCCGGCGGCACGCCTGCGGCGTGGCCGCGCGTAAAACCGGTGTTCCAGGCCATCGCGGCCAGCGCGGACGGCGCGCCCTGCTGCGACTGGGTGGGCGAGGGCGGTGCGGGCCACTATGTCAAGATGGTGCACAACGGTATCGAGTACGGCGACATGCAGCTCATCTGCGAAGCCTACGACCTGATGCGGCGCGTGGCGGGCATGTCCCCGGACGAGATGGCGGAAGTCTTTGAGGCCTGGAACGCGGGCAGGCTCGAGAGCTACCTGATCGAGATCACTGCGAAGATATTAAAAATCAGGGACGCGGACGGCGCGCCGCTGATCGACAAGATCCTGGACGCTGCGGGGCAGAAGGGCACCGGCAAGTGGGCGTCCATCGAGGCGCTGGACGAGGGCGTACCGCTGACCTTGATCGCCGAATCGGTGTTCGCGCGCTTCCTGTCTTCGGGGAAGGAGGCGCGCCTTCGCGCCTCGGCGGCGCTCGCCGGGCCGGAAGCCCGCTTTGACGGGGACCGGAATGCATTCCTTCTTGACCTTGAGCGCGCGCTGTACGCCGCCAAGATCACCTCCTACGCGCAGGGCTACGCGCTGCTGCGGGCGGCGGCGGCCCACTACGGGTGGAATCTGAACTACGGCGGCATTGCGCTGATGTGGCGCGGCGGCTGCATCATCCGAAGCGCGTTTCTGGGCAAGATCCGGGAGGCCTACGAGCGCGACCCCGGCCTTGAGAACCTGATGCTGGATCCCTACTTTGCCGAGGTGATGAACGGCGCGCAGGCGGGCCTTCGCGGCGTTTGCGCGGCGGCGGCGCACCATGGCGTGCCCGCGCCTTCCATGATGAGCGCGCTTTCCTATTATGACGGCTGCCGGGCCGAGCGGCTCCCCGCGAATCTCTTGCAGGCGCAGCGGGATTACTTCGGTGCGCACACCTACGAGCGTGTGGACGCGCCCCGGGGGGGCTTCTTCCACACGGACTGGACGGGTACGGGCGGAGGAACCGCTTCGACCACCTACAACGCCTAGGCCATGAAGGATATTTGCATCCGAGCCGGGGATACGAAGGGCATTTCGGACGCGGAACTCAAGGAAATCCTCGCGGACGCGCTGCCCGCGGGGCTTGGGCGGGTGCTCTTGCTGCCGCCGGATCAGACGCGCTTCCACTCCGGCGGGGGGCGCCTCGCGAACATCGTTTACCACCTTCTGAAGGACACCTGCCGGGTGGACGTGATGC
>JAEZTD010000237.1 GCA_023443705.1 Bacillota bacterium
GGCGCGCCCTGCACGACCATCGATTTTTCCAGCGGGTGTCGGATGACGAGGTTCTGTTCCGACTGGATGGTGGTCACGATGTCCCTGAGGCGCTCCGACGTGCGCTCCGAAAGCACCTTTTGCAGCAGCGCGTCCGCGGTGGCGAGGTCCACGTCGAAGATGCTCTGAAGTGCCCCGTCCTCGATGCCGAACTGGCGCTTTAAGGTCAGTTCCCCTTCGATCACGCCGTCCGGCGCGGCGTAGCGCATCGGCCCGATCTGCCCGGAATAGTAGAGGTTCGCCACCGGCGCGCGCCAGTCGGTGATCACGATGTCCAGCGTGTCGGAGCGCATCACGCCCCAGCGGCCGATGTAGTAGGTGTGCGCGCCATCCCGTTCGGTGAAGTCGATCCGGGTGAAGTAGGGGCGGCGGGCGGCGAGGGCCAGGCGGCGCAGGTTCTCGTCCGCCCGGGCGTAGAGCATTTCGCGCACGGGCAGCGCGTCCGGAAGGCTGCGCCGGGCTTCTTCCATCGAAGCGGCGGCGTTTTCCTTCTCCGCTTCGGCGTGAACGCGCTCAAGGCCGATGGTCTCAAGCGTCGCGTCCAGGTGCGCGCGCTCCTCTTGCAGCGCCGGATGGCTCGGCATGGCGATCGCCTCCCGTTTCATGCTATATTTTCAGTGGGAAATTTGATTATAGGCCGGGAACGCGGCCTGCTTCAAGTTAAATTTTGGAGAAATACGGGCGGGCGTTTTTCGCTCCGTTATAATGTAAGGGGGGAGGGAGCCGCATGACGAAGGGTTTGACGCATGTCTACACCGGGGAGGGCAAGGGGAAGACCACCGCGGCGATGGGGCTGGCGCTTCGGGCCCTCGGCGCGGGGCTTCAGGTGCGGGTGTTCCAGTTCTGCAAAAGTCAGCCAAGCGGCGAAATCCGGGCGCTTTCAAAGATCGCGCCGGGCATCGTTCGGCGGGCGGACTGCGACCAAAAAAAGTTCACCTGGGACATGACCCCGGCGGAAAAGGAGGCCTGGACTGAGGCGCAGCAGGCGCTCTTTGACGAGGCCTGCGAGGCCGCCTGCGACAAGGAGGTTGACCTCGTGATTCTGGACGAGGCGCTGGGCGCGGTTTCGGCCGGCGCCATCGACGAGGGGCAGCTGATTTACCTGATCGGCCACAAGTACCGCGGCACCGAGCTGGTCGTCACCGGGCGAAACGCCGGGCCGAAGCTCATCGACCGGGCCGACTACGTCACCGAAATGCGCATGGTCAAGCACCCTTACGAGGCGGGCGTCCAGGCGCGAAAGGGCATAGAATACTGAAGGCGAGCACATTTGCTTCGCAACTGTGCTCGCAAGGGAACGGCGGAGAATCGGCGCCTGAAAATTCTACGGAATTTTCCGGGCGGCACCGGGTCGGGTGAGCATTTCGTAAGCGAAATGCCGTCCGCGCCGACGTACACGCCGCCGGCGCGATGAGGTTTGGAGGGACCTCGGTCCCTCCAAACCTCCCCAGAACCACTTGCCGTAAGCGCCGAAGAGCGTTGACAATCCGCCGCCGTCCTGCTATGATTTTTACCGGTATGTTACCAAAGGAGCGGACGCATGAATCTGCCCAACATTCTCACCGCGCTTCGCATCGCGATGATTCCGGTGTTCATTTTAACGTATGAGCGGGTGGCCCCGGCCGTCTCGCTGCTGATTTTCCTCGGCGCGAGTCTGACGGACTGCTTGGACGGATACCTCGCGCGCAAGTGGAACCAGGTCACGGCTTTTGGAAAGCTCTTTGACCCGCTGGCCGACAAGCTCTTGCTCCTGTCGGTCCTTTTCTGCTTTGCGAGAAGCGGCCTTGTCCCCTGGTGGGTGATGGCCGTGGTGGGCGTCAAGGAGATTTTGATGATGACGGGCAGCATGTGGATGTTGGCGAAAAAAGTGGTGGTCTCCGCCAACCAGCTGGGCAAGGCGGCGACGGTTCTTTTCATCATGGCGCTGACGTTTGTGTTCCCGTGGCATCCGCTGGGTTGGTTGACGGCGCTTGGCACATGGCTTCTGTACGGCGCGGTGGGGCTTTCGGTGGCAGCGCTCTTCGTGTACGCGTTCGGCGCGCTGGCGTGGCTCAAGGAAGGTTAAGTTTGCGGCATTTCGATTGACGGGGCGGTTTTTCCCGATTATAATGACCACAATATCGCCGATGACGAAGAGGAGTAGGCGCGATCCCCCGCAAGAGAGGGCGGCCCACCGGCTGCAAGACCGCCTCGGGAAGGACGCGCGCGAAGGTCGCTTCGGAGGCTGCCGGGTGATTGTCAGCCCGCAGGGGTGCGCCCCTTACCGCGCGCAAAAGGCGGCTTTGGCCGCAAATTAAGGTGGTACCGCGAGCGATTCGCCCTTACAGGGGGAATCGCTTTTTTCATTTGGAAAGGAGACTGACGCGTGGAAAACCAGTTTGAAATGGACAAGGTGTTTTCGCCCCAGGAGGTGGAGGAGCGCCTCTACCGGGAGTGGGAGGAGCGCGGCTACTTTACCGCGAAGCGCGTGCCGGGCAAAAAACCCTTCGTCATCATGATGCCGCCGCCCAACATCACCGGGCAGCTTCACATGGGGCACGCCCTCGACACGCTGCCCCAGGACGCGCTGACCCGCTACCACCGCATGAAGGGCGACCCCACGCTGTGGCTGCCCGGCACCGACCACGCCTCGATCGCGACGGAGGTCAAGATCGTCGACGCCCTGAAAAAAGAGGGCGTGAGCAAGCAGGATCTGGGCCGCGAGGAATTTTTGCGCCGTGCCTGGGAGTGGAAGAACGAGTACGGCGGGCGCATCACGAGGCAGCAGCGCCGCCTCGGCGCTTCCTGCGACTGGTCGCGGGAGCGCTTCACGATGGACGAAGGACTCAACCGCGCCGTCGTCGAGGTGTTCGTGCGGCTCTACGAAAAGGGCCTCATTTACCGGGGCAACCGCATCATCAACTGGTGCCCGGTGTGCAAGACCGCGCTGTCCGACGCCGAGGTTGAATACGGCGAGGTGACGTCCAGCCTCTGGCACATCCGCTACCCCGGCGCAAAGGGTGGCGAGGGCGTGGTGGTCGCCACCACCCGCCCGGAGACCATGCTGGGCGACACCGGCGTGGCCGTGAACCCGGAGGACGACCGCTACCGCGATCTGGTGGGCGAGGAAGTGGTCCTGCCCATCGTCGGCCGGCGCATCCCGGTGGTGGCGGACGATTATGTGGACCCCGCCTTCGGCACCGGCGCGGTCAAGATGACCCCCGCCCACGACCCCAACGACTTTGAAGTCGCGATGCGGCACGATCTGCCGGTGCTTCGTGTGCTGAACGACGACGGCACCATGAACGAGGCCGCCGGGCGCTTCGAGGGCATGACCCGGCAGGAATGCCGCAAGGCCCTACTTGAGGAACTCGAGCAGTTAGGCCTCCTCGTCAAGACCGAGCCGCTCACCCACAACGTCGGCGCGTGCTACCGCTGCCACGACACGGTGGAGCCGCTGGTGTCCACCCAGTGGTTCGTGAAAATGAAGCCGCTGGCGGAGCCCGCCGTCCGCGCCGTGGAGACCAATAAACTCAAATTCGTGCCGGAGCGGTTCACGAAGGTCTACCTGAACTGGATGGAGAACATCCGGGACTGGTG
>JAEZTD010000299.1 GCA_023443705.1 Bacillota bacterium
GCGCGCATGATCGCCCTGATGCCCTACACCACCGACTAAGGCATCAAAACCCTTTGATGCGGCCGCCAGCAAACAAAGTTTGCTGGCGGCCATTTTTTCAGGGCCTGCGACATGAGGAACGCGGGCGGGCCTGCGCGCAACGTGAAACCGAGGATTCTTGAGCCGGTGATCGCTTCGAGGGGTTCGCGGGCGGGCCTGCGCGCAACGTGAAACAGGAACCTGCCGCCGCGCATGCTCGATCCGCTTCTTGGCAACGTCGCCTCGTGCACTTGCGCTTCTTCGGCTTTCTGTCTCAAAGAACCTCCGCCGCGCTGGAAGCCGCCACCGGCGGCGCTCAGCGCCGGTTGCCTTGAATGAATCGACAACCGTGGCCTCCGAACCCGCAAGGGTTCGGAGGCCACACTTTTTCGGGTTCTTGTAATGGGGTCCGGGGGCGCATCATGCGCCCCTGGCGGGGGACTGGGGGCGTCGCCCCCGGCGTTCGCCCTCGCCTCCCTTACTCCGTCTCGTAGCAGGCGAGGATTTCTCCGAAGTACATGGTGTGCAGGTCGCCGCGGGGGTAGGCGGTTTTGATGACGTCGGCATCCATCCGGTCGGCGGTCATGTCCTGAGAGAGGCGCACGCGGCACTCAAAGTGCAGGCCGCACTCGGCCACGATGGGCGCGTCCACCACACGGGCTGGGGCGGCGGTCAGGCCGTGGCCGGAGAACTTGTCCACGTCGCGGCCGGAAGCGGTGCCCGCGAAGGCCAGCTCGGCCTTGAGGGCATTCTTCGTGGGCACGCTGACGGTGAAGGTACCCGAATGGGTGAGAAGCTCGTGGGTGTGGCGCGACGGCCGCACCACCGCCAGGAAGACCGGACGGTTCCAGAAAAAGCCGATGGCGCCCCAGCCGATGGTCATGGTGTTGGGCGTCTGGCCGCCGACGGTCAGAAACGCGCCGCCGCGCGTGAGCCGCTCGGTTGCAATGGCCATCGCCTCGGTGTAGGGAATATCCCGCATAATAAACACCTCCGTTGCGCTCATTATATCGCAACGGAGGCTTTTTTAGAAGATGGAATTTGGGCGCCGTCAGGCCAGTGGCTGGAAAGCCATCGAGATGATGGTCTGGATCGCGAAGTTTGACGGGAAGAACTGCGCGAGCTGCGAGGTTTCCAGGATGCTTGTGACGGCCTTCAGGGGCAGCATGGAAAGAACCAGCGGCGCGATGCCCAGAAGCAGCATCACCACCACGACGCCCCGCGCCAGCCCGAAGGCGCCGCCTAGCAGCCAGTCCAGATGCTTGAGGAGCGGGAAGCGGAACACGTTGTTGAGCAGGTTTACAACCAGCAGCACCACCAGGTAGCAAACCACGAACATCACGAGGAACGCCACCACGTTGATCGCCGCGACCCAAATGGTCTGCCCAAGGTAATCGGCCAACGTGGAAAGGTTGAGGTTCGCGAACAGCTGGCTGGTGACGTTGTTTTTGAAGGCCGATTCGATCAGCGAGGGCAGGTTGAGCTCCTGCAGCGCCTGATTCAGCATTGTGGAGCCCGTGCCGGTGCTGGAAACCGCCTGCGCCACCGGGAAATCCGCCAGCGTGCTCGTCTTGAACAGCGACGAGGCGTCCAGGTAGTAGCTGAGCGAACCCATCAGGTATTGGTTGCCGAGCAGCATCTGCGCCAGCTGCGGAAACAGGTTGAGCGCGCCAAACCAGGCGGCGACAAAACCCACCGCCGCGAGACCGGAGGCGATGAAGCCCTTATACATGCCCGCGATCAGCGACAGCGCCAGAATCAGGTACAGGATGAGGTCCACAATGTTGATGCCCATGACGGTTTGATCCCCCTTCAAATTGGCGGCCGCTCAGCGAATCAGCGGCACAAGGTACAGTGTCCCTCCGGAAGAGACGATGGCCTGGTGGTTCTTCGTGATGCCCAGCACATCGTCCGCGTACAGGGGCATCGCGTAGGTGTCCGGCGAGGACTGCCCAAGCTGGCACATCGAAACGTACTGGTTGGTGAACGCGTAGATGGAATCGTCCCGTGCGTAGACCCGGTTGGCCGGGTAGGGCAGGTGTACGCTCTGGTCGGTCTGCCCGCGGATCATGCGCGCGTCCCGGATCTGCCCGCTCTCCGCCTGATCCACCGGCACAAAGGCCATGAGCGGGTTGTCCGCGTCGTCGTCCAGATCCATCAGGTACCAGCCGTAGACGAGGAGTCGGTCGCTGGTCAGCTCCCGGCTGGTGTAGTCGAAATCCTTGATGTGGGTGGTGCCCACGGCGCGGATCTTCGAGGACTGGAAGAGGACCTCGTAGAGAACCTGCTGGCTGTCGGTGATGGTGCCTGCCAGCATCTTGCCGGGCTTGTAGGTCGAAATGGAGCACATGGGCACGGTGCCCTCGGTGTCCATCGACATCACCCAAAACAAGCTGCCCCCGTAAAAAAAGCCGAAGTCCAGCACCGTCTGGTTTTTTAGCTCAATCCGATCCACCTGCCGGCCGCCGCGCTCGAGGATGAGCATTACGCTGGAGTGCTCCGCGCCCACCTGCACCGCGGCGTAGGTGGCGTCCAGCCGGACGTCCAAGATGGCGTCCTCCATGTTTCCGCTGTAGAGCGTGGAACCCTGGTCTTCCGTCAGAAGCGCAAGCGCCGTGCCCGACCAGGCGGCCACGCCGCCCTTGCCTACCGAAAACTTTGAGCCGCTGCCCGCGGCGTAGCTCCAAATCTGAAGCCCCTTGCCGTTCATGGCGTGCAGCGTGGTGCCGTCGGAGTAGATGATTCCGTCGCCCAGCGTTTCTACGGCCTGGCCGGCGCGGGCGGGCAGTGCCGTCTTGTTGCGCAGCGCGCCCGAGCGGGTGGCGGCGATCTGGCTGGCGATCAGCCAGGCCAGGAAGGATATCAGCGCGACCACCATCAGGGCGGAAAACCAGGAGAGCCGCGCGGTTTTTTTCTGCATGAAGCCTCCTCCGGGAAAAATGCCGCAAGGCTTGCTTGTACCATATCATTCATATTATAATGGAATCGGGTTCAGGTTGCAATGGTGAAGTTTTCCGCGCGCTTTGGACGGATGGGGGTGGGACGATGATCATCACAAACGCCAGGGTTCTGGCGAAGGGAAAGATCCTGCGGGACGTGGACGTTGCCGTGGAGAATGGGCGCATCCGTTCGATCGGGAAGGACCTCAACGGTGCGAACAAGATCGACGCCCGGGGCGCGCTTTTGGCGCCGGGCTTTGTGGATCTGCACATACACGGCTGCGCCGGGGACGACGCGATGGACGGCGGCGACGCGGTGGCGCGAATGGCCGGGTGGCTGCCGAGAAACGGCGTCACCGCCTTTTTGGCCACCACCATGTGCGATTCGCTGGAAAAGACGCGTCAGGCGCTGGAAGGCGTGCGTCGGGCGGCGAATGCGCCGAAGGGCGCGGCCGTGCTGGGCGCACACCTGGAAGGGCCATTCCTCAACACCGCCCGGAAGGGCGCACAGCCGGAGCGGTTCGTGAAGGCTCCGTCGCTGGACGCCTACGCCCGCATCACCCTCGGCTACGAAGCGCTGCCGCGGATTCTCACCATCGCGCCGGAGGTCGAAGGGGCGATGGAACTGATCCGGATGCTTCAGGACAACCTGGCGATCTCCGCCGGGCACACAGACGCCACCTGCGAGGAAATCCTCGAGGCGGCGGACGCGGGGCTGACCCAGGCGACCCACCTGTTCAACGCGATGTCGCCCTTTACCCACCGCGCGCCGGGGGCCGTGGGCGCGGCGCTCAGCGACCCGCGCATCCGCGTGCAGCTGATCGCGGACCTGGTGCACCTGCACCCGGCAGCGCTGAAGGTGGCCTGGAAGGCCAAGGGCGCAGCGCTTTGCCTGCTCGTCACCGACGCGAAGGCCGCCACCGGCATGCCGGACGGCGACTACCGGTTGGGCGCGAACCTCGTACAGGTGCGCAGCGGCGTGGCCAGGCTGGAGGGCGGCGCGCTGGCGGGCAGTACGCTGACGATGAACCGGGCGGTGCGCAACATGGTCAGGGCCGTGGGCGTGCCGGAGGAGGAGGCGCTCAGGATGGCTTCCGAGTATCCCTGCGACGCCATCGGTGAAAGGGAACGGGGCCGGATTGAGCCGGGCATGATCGCGGATTTGGTGCTGCTCGACTGCGACTATACACCCAGCCTGACCATCGCCCGAGGCGAGGTCGTCTACCGGGCGGTGGGCTTCTAAGTCAGCAATTTGTGTTTCACGTGAAACAATGGCGGCACCCCGCTGCCTCGTGTTTCACGTGAAACAAATTTATGGGGAGGGGTGCGCGTTGAATCCGGAGCGGAAGGGGAAAAGAGGGTGGCGCGTTTTCGCCTTCATCCTGGCGGCGCTCCTGCTCCTCGCAGGGTACATGGTGCTCGAGGCCGACACGGTGCGCGTCGAATACGCCGACGTATACCTGTCCGATTTGCCCGAGGCCTTTGACGGCACGCGCATTCTGTTCCTGTCGGATATCCATGTCGACAACTTCTGTCCGCCGGAAAAGGCCGCCGCGCTGGTGAACGAGCTGGGATCGCTGAAGCCGGACCTT
>JAEZTD010000310.1 GCA_023443705.1 Bacillota bacterium
CTCCAGCCCCGTCTGCCGGAGCGTGTAGACCACCAGCTCGCGGATGTACTGGTCGTCCTCCACGAAGTAGATCATAGCGGATCTCCCTTGTGCCGGCCGGTGAGGGCGTATTCCACCCATTCGGCGATGTTCTGCGCGTGGTCGCCGATGCGCTCGAAGTATTTCGCGATCATCAGCAGGTCAATCGCCTGCTCGCCACTCGCCGCGTCCACGCGGATGCACTCGATCAGTTCGTATTTGACCACGTCGAACAGGTGGTCGATCACGTCGTCCATTTCAATGATCTGGCGGGCGAGGTCGAGGTCACGCTTGACGAAGGCGTCCACGGAGCCCGTGACCATGCGGATCGCGGCGGCGGCCATCTGGGTCAGGTGTTCCAGTTTTTTGATGTAGGGCTTGCCGGCCAGGTAGATCACGAGGCCTGAGATGTCCGCGGCCTGGTCGCCGATGCGCTCCATGTCGGTGATCATCTTGAGCGCCGCGGAGATCAGGCGCAGATCCCGCGCCACAGGCTGCTGTTTCAGAAGCAGCTTCATGCACAGCGCCTCGATGTCCCGCTCCTTCTGGTCGACCTCCTGGTCGAAGGCGATGGCCTTGGCGGCGGCGGAGACGTCCTGGTTGATCAGCGCGTGCGAGGCGCTTTCAATGGCGTGCTCGATCAGCGCGCCCATCTCGATCAGCTCGCGGTTGAGCCGGTCCAGTCTTTCGTCCAGCAGGTTGCCCATTATCCAAACCTCCCGGTGATGTAATCCTCGGTGCGCTTGTCGGCGGGGATGGAGAAGAGCTTTTCGGTTTCGGCGTACTCGATCAGGTCTCCAAGCAGGAAGAAGCCCGTCATGTCGGAGATGCGCGCGGCCTGCTGCATGTTGTGGGTCACGATAACTATAGTATACTTCTCCTTCAGCCCGACTGCAAGGTCTTCTATTTTGGAGGTGGAAATCGGGTCGAGGGCCGAGGTGGGCTCGTCCATGAGCAGCACCTCCGGCTCCACGGCGAGCGCACGTGCGATGCACAGCCGCTGCTGCTGGCCGCCGGAGAGGCCCAGCGCGTCCTTTTTCAGCCGGTCCTTCAGCTCATCCCAGATGGCGGCGTCCCGGAGCGATTTTTCCACGATGTCGTCCAGCTTGGCGCGGCCCCGGACGCCGTGGGTGCGCGGGCCGAAGGCCACGTTGTCGTAGACGGTCATCGGGAACGGGTTGGGCTTTTGAAACACCATGCCGACGCGCTTTCGAAGCACCGTCACGTCCATGCCGCCGTAGATGTCCTCGCCGTCGAGGAGCACCGACCCTTTGATCTTTACGCCCTCGATCAGGTCGTTCATCCGGTTCAGGGTCTTGAGCAGTGTGGATTTTCCGCAGCCGGAGGGGCCGATCAGCGCGGTGATTTTGCGGTCCGAAATGGACATATTGATGCCCTTCAGCGCCTGGAAATTTCCGTAAAAAAGATTCAGGTCGTTCACTTGCAGTTTTTCCATGCTATCTCCTCGTCAGGCGCCCCGCCGCCCATGCGCTTAGTGCATTGATGCCCGCCACCAGGAATAGAAGCACCGCGGCGGTGGCGGACGCCTGATTAATGTAGAGCCCCTCGCTGGACAGCGCGTACATGTGCACCGATAGCGTCCGGGCGGAGTCGGTCAGGGCGTCCGCGGCCTTCGCCACGGTGCCCGCGGTATAGATCAGTGCCGCCGTCTCACCCACGATGCGGCCGATGGCCAGGATCACGCCGGACAGGATGCCCGGCATGGCCGACGGCAGCACCACCTTGGACACGGTGCGCAGCCGCCCCGCGCCCAGGCCGAAGGAGCCTTCCCGGTACTCCCGGGGCACCGCGATCAGCGCTTCCTCGGTGGCGCGCAGGATCAGCGGCAGGATCATGATCGAAAGGGTCAGCGCGCCGGAGGCGAGGGAGAGCCCCAGCTTCAGCGTGGTCACAAAAAACATCAGCCCGAAGAGGCCAAAGAGGATTGACGGGATGCCGGTCAGCGTCTCGGAGGTGATGCGCGTCACTTTGACGAGGCGGCTCGAGGAGGAGGCGTACTCGGTCATGTAGATCGCGCCGTACACCCCCGCCGGCACCGCCACGAGCAGTGAAAGAAACGTCATTGACACGGTGTTGATCAGCGCGGGCATCATCGACGCGTTGCCCGTGTTGCACTCCCAGGCGAAGAGGCTCCAATGGAGGTTCGGCACGCCCCGGATCAGGATGTAGAGAACCAGCCCCAGAAACACCACCGCGGTGAAGGCCGCGCCCGCGTATACAAGCGTCCGGAGGACGAGCGCGCTTCTTCTGGCTTTCGTCATTTGGATGACCTCCGCTTGATGACCGACAGCAAAAGGTTGATCATCAGGATGAACACGAACAGGACGACGCCGGTTGCGATCAGCGCCTCCCGGTGCAGTTCGGCCGCGTAACCCATCTCAAGGGCGATGTTGCTGGTCAGCGTGCGCACGCCCTTTAGGAGGCCCTGCGGCATGCGCGCCTGGTTGCCAGCCACCATCATCACCGCCATCGCCTCGCCGATGGCGCGGCCGATGGCCAGCACCACACCCGCCATCACGCCGGACTTGGCCGCTGGCAGCATCACCCGAAACACCGTGCGCTCGTGGGTCGCGCCCAGCGCCAGCGCGCCTTCGTAGTAGCTCTGGGGCACGGCGTTGAGGGCGGCCTCCGAAAGGGAGATCACCGTCGGCAGGATCATCATGCCCAGAAGCAGGCTCGCCGCCAGCATGCTGGAACCGCTTCCGCCGAAGAATTCCCGGATCAGCGGCACCAGAACCACAAGGCCGAAAAAGCCGTACACCACCGACGGGATGCCCGCAAGAAGCGAAACGGCAGGGCGGAGCATCTTGACCGTGCGGGGCTTTGCGAATTTTGAAAGGTAGATCGCGGTCAAAATCCCCGGCGGCACGCCCACCACCATCGCCCCCGCGGTCACGTACAGGCTGCCCATAATCATCGGCAGCACGCCGTAGATGTCGTTGCCCGGCTTCCATTTTTCGCCGGTCAGAAAGTTCAGAACACCGATTTTGACCATCGGCGGCACGCCGTTGACGAAGATGAACGCGCAGATCAGGACCACCGCCAGAATTGAAACGCTGGCGGCGACGGCAAACAGCGCCTGTGCGGCGCGCTCCTTGAACTGCTGCGCGCGGTATCCGCGGCGCTTGTCCGGCGCGGGGGCGGCGCCCCCGGACGCGGAAAAGGGGCCCGCGTCCGCGTTGCCCTGAACCTGGGTTTCGCGGCGGCCCGCCTCGGCTTTGAGCTCTCTTCCGCCCCCGAACCGGGGGGCGGAAGGGAGGGGTTTTTTGATCCCCGTATTAGCCATTAAGTTCACTCCAAGTCGTCGTTTCACCGGTGTAGATCGAGCGCACCTGTTCCGCGGTCAGCCCGGTTACCGGGTTTTCCTTGTTGACGATCACGGCGATGCCGTCCATGGCGATGACGGTGGGGGTGAGGCCCGCCTCGATTTCGGAATCCTTCAGCGCGCGGGAGGCCATGCCGATGTCCGCGATGCCGTCGATGGCGGATTTGATGCCGGTGGTCGAATCGCTCTGCTGCACCTCGATCTCGGCGTTGGGGTTCAGCGCGGCGTAGGCTTCCTTCAGCTTCTCCATGACCGGGGTCACCGAGGACGAACCGGCGACGACGACCTTGCCGGAGACGGTGCTGCCGGTGAAGGGCGCGGGTTCGCCCACCGCCACGTAGCCGTGGTCGACCACGACCGCCTGGCCCTCGGCGCTCAGGATGAACTCCACGAACGCCTTGGCGGCATCGCCCGCGTTCTGGGAGAGGACGATGTTGAAGGGACGCGCGATCTTGTAGGAGCCGTCCTTGACGCCGTCCGTGGAGGGCGCGACGCCGTCGATGGCGAGCGCTTTCACGGTGTCGTTCAGGGAGCCCAGAGAAACGTAGCCGATGGCGGCCGGGTTGCCGGCGACGCTGGTCAGCATGACGGAAGTGCTGTTGGTGATTTCGGCGTCCTCGGTGGTCATGTCTTCTTTCTTACCGTCGGCGTTCTTGACTTCCACTC
>JAEZTD010000314.1 GCA_023443705.1 Bacillota bacterium
GTCGTAGATGGCGTTGGCCACATCGGTGATTTCGGCGCGGGTGGGCCGGGGGTTACGCACCATCGATTCCAGTATCTGCGTCGCGGTGATCACCCACTTGCCGGCCGAGTAGCACTTGGTGATCAGCTGCTTCTGCAGGTGGGGCAGTTCCTCGAAGGGAATTTCCACGCCCATGTCGCCGCGGGCGACCATGATGCCTGCGGAGAGGCGGATGATTTCGTCGATGTGGGCGATACCGGAGCGGTTTTCAATCTTCGCGATCAGTTCAATGCCCGATTCCCCGTTGTGCGCCAGAAATCGCTTGACATCCATGACATCCTGAGCGGTGCGCACGAAGGACAGCGCAATGTAGTCGAGTTCGTTCTCCGCCGCGAACAGAATGTCCGCGCGGTCCCGGTCGGAGAGGTAGGGCATGTCGATGTCAATGCCGGGCAGGTTGACGCTCTTGTTGTCGGACAGCGGGCCGCCGCTCTCTACGCGGCAGGCGATGTCTTCCCCGTCCACACCGACGACGCTGAGGCCGATCAGCCCATCGTCCAGCATGATGATGTCCCCGGGCTTGACGTGTCGGGGCAGGCCCGCGTAATTGATGTACGCGCCATCCTCCGCGCCCTCGCGCTCCCGGGTGGTGAGGGTGAACAGGTCGCCCTCCTTCAGTTGAATCGAGCCGTTTTTGAACCTGCCGATGCGGATCTCCGGGCCGCGGGTGTCCAGCATGATTGCCACGGGTACCTGCATTTCTTCCCGCAGCTCTTTAATCCTGTTCACCCGAATCTTGTGCTCCTCGTGATTGCCGTGGGAGAAATTCAGCCTCGCCACGTTCATGCCCGCCAGAATCATCTGGCGGAGCGTTTCCCGGTCCTCGGACGCGGGGCCGATGGTGCACACGATTTTTGTTTTACGCATGTTCAATATCGCTCCTTGCGGAAAATCTCATTTCCTATTATTCTATACGTCTACAGTATAACAGGTCGGCGCGCATGAATCATTAAGCAGCGGCATGCGGGCAGGTAAAATTTCGCCCTGCATGCCGCCCTGTCCGTGCAAAATCGGCAGCAATTTCAAAAAATGGAATATCCCGGCTTGATTCAAAGAACCCGCCCTGATACACTTATTGGCAGCGCGCTGTTTCATCATCTTTTCGCATGGAGTGCGGCGCACGCGTACGAGAGGAACGAGGCGCATGAAAAAGACCTTAGGGATCGGAATCGACACCGGCGGCACTTACACCGACGCGGTGGTGTACGACTTTGTGACGCA
Source organism: Bacillota bacterium (assembly GCA_023443705.1). GTDB lineage: Bacteria > Bacillota > Clostridia > Christensenellales > Aristaeellaceae > JAEZHK01. The sequence goes on from JAEZTD010000314.1 coordinate 1,261, forward strand.
AACAATTCTCTGCTCCGCAAAAGCGCTGACCACACGGGATGATCTTGCGCAGGGCATCCTTCAGGCGCTGGACGCTCTGGACCCGGATGCGGTGCGCAGCGCAGGCATCGTATCCCTTTCGACAACGCTGGCCACAAACGCCTGCGTCGAGGGAAAGGGCGGACGGGCGAAGCTTTTGTTCATCGGCGTGGACAAAAAAACGGTGGAATGGGTCGGCACAGAGGCGGGATTGACGGAGCCCGATAAGATCTGGTATCTGGACGCAATCAGCACCATTGACGGCCGCGTGACCGCCGCGCCCGATTGGACGGCTTTTCTGCGAGACAGCGAGGAATGGTTTGCGGACGCCGAAGCGCTGGCGATCGTCGCCCTCAACGCGGCCTCAAACGGCGCGATCCTTGAAAAAGAGGCCCTTTCCGCCGTAACGGGGCGGTATGGCATCCCCGTCGTGTGCGGGCATGAGCTCTTCAGCGACCTTGGCGCCATCAAGCGCGGCGCGAGCGCGCTGCTCAACGGGCGGCTGATCCCGGTGCTTCACGAGTTCCTCTCGGCCATCCGGCGGGCGCTCAAGGCCCGGAGCCTGTCCATCCCGGTATCCATCGTCCGCAGCGACGGCAGCCTGATGAGCGAGCGCTTTTCCGGCGTCCGCCCGGTGGAGACCATTCTCTGCGGGCCGGCGGCCTCCATCGTCGGCGCTCAGGCACTGTCCGGCGCGCGGGAAGCGGTGATCGTGGACATGGGCGGCACCACCACCGACATCGCGCTGATCCGCGATGGCGCGGCGGTGCGGGCGGAGAATGGCATCCGCATCGGCGGATGGCACACGTTCGTCAAGGGCGTCTACGTGGAAACGCTGGGCCTGGGCGGCGACAGCGCCATTCGCGTGGAAAACGGCGCACTGCGTCTGGAGAGCGGGCGGCACATTCCGCTATCGGTCTTGTCCAGCCGCCATCCCGGCGTTCGCGACGCGCTTTCCGCGCTGATCGAGGCGCGCCCCAGGCATTCGCTGCCCCTTCACGAGTTCTTCGTCCGCGTTCGGGACATCCGGAACATCTCCGGCTATACGGACGAAGAGAAGCGTTTTTGCGCCGCACTCTCGGATGGACCGCTGATCTACAGGGATGCCGCCCGCGCCATAGGCCGGGACGAATACGGCCTGAACTTCAGCCGCCTGGAGCGGGAGGGCGTGGTCCTCCGCGCCGGGCTGACCCCAACCGACATCATGCACATCACGGGCGATTTCTCCGCCTTTGACAATAGGGCCGCCCGCCTCGGCGCGCAATTCGTCGCCGAATGCGCGGGAATGGACGCATCCGCGCTCTGCGAGTGGGTTTATGAGGAGGTCAAGCGGAAGCTGTACCTGGCCGTCGCGGAAATGCTAATCCGAGAAGAAATGCCCTCCTTCCACAGAACAGGTATCGACGGCGGCCTCGCCGCGTTTTTGCGGCGCGCGTGGTCGATGGCCCGATCCAGCCGGGAAGGCACCCACTTTTCCGTGACCACGGACGCCACGCTGGTGGGCGTCGGTGCGCCGGTTCACATTTTCCTGTCGGACGTGGCGCGGGCGCTGGGCGCAAACTGGCTCGTGCCGGAGGCGGCGGGGGTCGCCAACGCGCTGGGCGCGGTGGCGGGCAGCGTCGTCGCCGAAAGCCGCGCGACCATCCGCCCGGATGGTGAGCGCTTTCAGGTGCTTGCCGCTTCCTTCGCTCAGCAGGCGGACGACCTGGAATCCGCTACCCGCATGGCCCGCGACTTCGCGGAGCGCGAAGCCCGGGCCGAAGCCCTCCGGCGCGGCGCGGCGGGCGAGGCAACCGTCCGCTTCGAGGAGAAGCCCTTCGTCTCCTCCACCGGCTATGGCGGCGACATTTTCATTGAGAGCGTCATCACCGCCACGGCCATCGGCAAACTGGGCCTGTAGCGGCACCGCTCCTTTCCCAGAGAAAAAGCACAGCGGCATTCGCCTGCTGTGCTCAGACCATCAACAAAGTCTCGGTAGGGTTTCAATCGTTCCCGGCGGCGTGTACGCCGGGAACGGGA
>JAEZTD010000326.1 GCA_023443705.1 Bacillota bacterium
AATATCATGTACCACAGGGAGTTGATTTTCGTCCATGGACCCGGACAGTTGGCCTATAGCATCCCTACTCGTTTTAACCATCATTTTGAGCGGCCTGACGTCATCCATTGAGATGAGCTTTAACGCGCTCAACCGCGTCCGCATTCGTAACAGCGCGGAAGACGGCGACAAACGCGCCCGCCGCGCTATTCTCATCCTCTCCCGGTTTGAAGAAGCGCTCACGACAATTTTGATCGTCAACAACGTCCTCAGCATCGCTTCTGCATCGCTGATGACGGTTCTTGTCACGCGCCTCTGGGGCAGCGGCGCGGTGGCTTGGGCGACCATTGTGCTGACGGTGGTGTTCTACATCTTCGCGGAGATGCTGCCCAAAACCGTGGCGCGCCGCCGCGCGGACGCCATCGCGCTAAATACGTCGGGCGTCCTCCTGTTCCTCATCCGCGCGTTGAAGCCCTTCGCCTTCCTGTTTACCAAGTGGGGCGAGATGATCTCCCGCCGCTTCCCGGCGCCCGCGGATCCGTCCTTCACCGAGGACGAGCTGCACGACATCATCGAAACCATCGAAGACGAGGGCCTCCTGGGGCCCGACCAACAGGAGCTTTTGCAGTCGGCCTTTGAGTTTGGCGCGATTTCCGCGCGGGACATCCTGATCCCCATGGAGAAGGTCGTCATGATCGATTCTTCCTCCACGCAGGACCAGATTGCCGACAAGCTCGCCGCCTATAAGTATTCGCGCTTCCCTGTATGGGACGAGCGCCGGGGCCGCGTGACCGGCATTTTGCAGGTCAACCGCTTTCTGACCGCGCGGCTCACGGGCAGCTACACGCGGCTGCGCTCCTTGATGATTCCGATACGAACCTACCGCGCCGACATGCACATCGACGACCTGATGACCCAGATGAACCAGCACCGAAGCCACATGGCGCTGATCGCCGACGAGACCGGGAATGTCTTGGGCATCGTCACCATGGAGGACATCCTGGAAGAACTGGTCGGCGAGATCTACGACGAGAGCGACCCGGCGGCCGAGCCCGCCGCGGCGCTGTGAGGTGCGGCATGCTGATTGCGAACATCACGGCGATTCTCTTGCTCCTCGTGGTCTCGGCATCCTTCTCCGCGGGTGAAATCGCCTTCACGTCCCTGAACGCGCGGCGCCTGCGCCGCGCCGCCGAGGATGGCGATAAAAAAAGCGCGCTGGCGGTTCGGATTTACGACCACTTCGACGACGCGCTCTCCGCGATCCTGATCGGCAACAACCTGGTCAACATCGCCGCTTCTTCCGTGGCGACGGTTCTCGCCATCGGTCTCGCGGGCGAAGCGGGCGCGGGCATCGCATCGATCGTCATGACGGTGCTCATCGTGCTCTTTGGCGAGATCACGCCGAAGATCCTGGCCAAGCGCAACTGTGACGCCTTCGCCCGGCAGGCTTCCTATCCGTTGCGGGCGATCATGCTGGCGCTGAAGCCGGCGGTCAAGGCATCGCTGTTCATCGTGGAGGCGCTTGCCCGGGCGCTGGGCGCGGGCGAAAAAGCCGGCCCGGCCATGACCGAAGAAGAGCTGACCGCCATCCTCGAGACTGCGGAGGACGAGGGCGTGATTGACGAGGAGCGTACGGACCTCGTGCAGTCGGCGCTGGAGTTTGACGACCTGACCATCGGCCAGGTTCTGACGCCGCGCATCGACATGGTGGCCATCGACGTGGAGGACGACCTGGACGATGCGCTCAGAACCGTGATTGAGTCCCAATACTCGCGCATCCCGGTCTATGAGGACACCATCGACAACATCATCGGCATCCTTCACGTCAACCAGTTTCTGCGGGCGCTGGACAAGGGCACGACGATAGAACTTAAAAAGCTCCTGATGCCGCCACTTGTATTGCACAAAACGATGAAGCTGGACGATGCGCTGAAAATGATGCAGCGGGCGCGTACCCATATCGCGGTGGTCGCCGACGAGTACGGCGGCACGATGGGCATCATCACGCTGGAGGACCTTCTGGAGCAGTTGGTGGGCGAGATCTGGGACGAAAACGACGACATCCTGGAGCCCTGCGTCGAGGTGGGTGAAAACCTGTACGAATGCAGCGGGCTGATGGGGCTGCACGACTTCTTCGACGAGGTCGACTACGACGGCAAGAACTTCGAAAGCGAGTACACCACGCTGGGCGGATGGGCCGTCGAGATGCTGGATGCACAGCCGGAAGTGGGGCGCTCCTTTGATTACGACACGCTTCACGTCACCGTTGAGAAGATGGACGGCGTGCGCGTCGACAAGCTTCGTGTGGCGGTCGACCGTCCGACCGACGATTTTCACGGCTTTTGATATTTATTTCACGATAAAGCCCGCGAAAGCGGGTTTTTTCATGCCCGCTTGTTGACAGGGGCTTGGCCAGTTTCTATAATGTGATCGGGAGTAACATGGGACGGTGAATGTACGGATGTCGATTTCGCGCAGGCGTGGAATTTGGCTTGCGGCGGCACTGATCGCGCTGGCATGGGTTCTTTTTCAACTGGACAGGCTCCAGGCGGCGGATGCCATGGAGGTCTCTTCCGGCATGGGCGGCTTTGGGATCGGCACAAAGGGCTTCCTTCTCCTCATTGATTATGTCGCCCTTGCGGCGCTGGCGGCGTTTCTCCTCCCGGCCGGATGGATCGGCGTTCGGAACATGCTCCGACAGTCGCGCTTTGTACGCGAAGCCAATCGTACATCTTCATGCGGCCAGGCCTACGCCGTGGTTGCCGTGACGGCAACGGGGTTTGCCCGGCTTACCAACCGGCGGCGCACCGGCGCGCTGAACAGCCTCAGGCGCTACCTTGACGGCGTTGCAGAGCCGAGCGAGCGCTACGCACAGCTGAGCCGGTACGCTTTTGCGCTGCTTTTGCGCTGCGAAGACCTCGAGGCTTTTGAAAAGCGGCTGGCCATCCTCGAGCAGGACACCGGCTTTCTGTTCATGGCCTCCCATCCGGGGAAGCGCCTCGGCGCGCAGGTGTCCGCCTGCCCGATAGACAAAGCCCACGGCGCGGCCAAAGCCCTGCGGCGCGCCCTGTCTGCATCCCGCGGCGCGCAGCCTTTGAAGGGTGCCGGGCAGAACGAAAAGGGCGCCTGAGCGGCGCATGCTTGATTGGAACGGATGAGCGAACATGAATATTCTCCTCATTACCACCGGCGGTACGATTGCCGCCGTGCCCACCCCGGAAGGGCTCGCGCCCGACGCGCAGGGCGGCGCGCTGCCCGCAGCGCTTAGCCTGGTTGACGGCCGATACGAAATTAGGCACATCCCGCTGTTCAGCATCGACAGCGCCAACATGCAGCCCGAGGAGTGGCGCGAAATCGCCCGGTGCGTGTACGAAAACGCCGCAGGGCATGACGGCGTCGTCATCACCCACGGCACCGATACGATGGCGTACACCGCGTCGGCGCTCACGTTCATGCTCCCGGGGCTAAAGCTGCCGGTGGTCTTGACCGGATCGCAGTTGCCCGCCTCCCACCCGCTCACAGACGCGCTGGAAAACCTGCGCCTGGCGTTTGAGATGGCGGCCACCGGCGCGCCGGGGGTCTTCATCGCCTTTGACCGGCAGGTCATGCTGGGTGCGCGGGCCGTCAAGGTACGCACCACCGGTTTCCGCGCCTTCGAAAGCGTCAACCTGCCGCCGGTCGCTATGGTGGACGGCGAAGGACTGACCCTCCGGCACGAACTTCTCCCCCGCTATTCAGGACCTTTGTCGCTTCAAAGCAATCTGTGCAACGATGTGTTTCTTTTAAAGTTGACGCCCGGCTTCCAGCCGGAGTTTCTGGACGCGCTGGGCGCGATGCACTACCGCGGCGTGGTCATCGAGGCCTTCGGCGCGGGCGGACTGCACTTCATCCGCAGAAACCTCGTGGAGCCGCTGGAACGCCTCATCAAGAGCGGCACGGCGGTGGCGGTATCGAGCCAATGCCTCTATGAGCGAAGCGATTTCTCCCTCTACCAGACTGGGCGCAAGGTCATTGACGCCGGGGTGATCCAGTGCTATGACATGACCACCGAAGCCGCCGTCACCAAGCTCAAATGGGCGCTGGGGCAGACGGAGTCGCTGGAAGAGGTTCGCAGAATGTTCGCCATCAGCTACGCCGGGGAGATTACGCTGCCGTGATTCTTGCCCAGTAAATGTTTCAGCCGCCGGCGAATGCCGGCGGCTTCGGCCGTCGAAAACCTGCGGCTTTTTCGATGCAATGAGGAAAACCTGCGTGCGCCTGAAATCCTGACGGACTTCCGGGTGGCGCACTGACCGAAGGTATTGTTTCTGCCTCCAGTGTCCCCACTGGTGGCAGAAACCGTTGGCGTACACACCGCCGGGAACCAAAAAACCCTATGGAGACTTTGATGATGGTCTGAGCCGCCGGCGAATGCCAGCGGCTCAAGTTTTTCCTCTGCGAGTTTTAACTCACGGAATCTTTGGCGGGATCCGGGGCGTTGCCCCGGATCCCGTCGCCAATCAATCGATGGTGCCACCCTCGTACAGCGGGAATTTCTCGCACAGCGCGATGACCTCTTTTTTGACCTCTGGAATGGCATCCTCGCCTTTTTCGGTCAGGCGCGCGATGAACCCGGCGATCTTTTCCATCTCCGCTTCTTTCATGCCTCGGCTGGTAACGGCGGGCGTACCCACGCGGATGCCGCTGGTGACGAACGGGCTGAGGGTCTCAAAGGGCACGGTGTTCTTGTTGACGGTCACGTTCGCGCGGACGAGGAGCCCTTCCAGCTCTTTTCCGGTACGGCCGGTGCCGGTAAGGTTGATGAGCATCATGTGATTGTCGGTGCCACCGGAGACCAGCCGAAGCCCCTTCGCGGTCAGCGCCTCGGCCAGCGCCCTGGCGTTTTTGACGATCTGGTGCTGGTAGGCTTTGAAGTCCTCCCCTGCCGCTTCCTTAAAGCACACGGCCTTCGCCGCGATGATGTGCATCAGCGGCCCGCCCTGCGTGCCGGGGAAGATGGCCTTGTCGATGGCCTTGGCGTAGGGTTCCCGGCAAAGGATCATACCGCCCCGCGGGCCGCGCAGCGTTTTGTGGGTGGTGGTGGTGACAATGTCGGCGTAGGGTACCGGGCTCATGTGTTCGCCCGCCGCGACGAGGCCGGCGATGTGTGCCATGTCCACCATCAAAAGCGCACCGCACGCGTCCGCGATCTCGCGGAAGGCCTTGAAATCAAGGGCGCGGGGGTAGGCGCTGGCACCGGCGACAATCAGCTTGGGCTTTACTTCAAGCGCCTGTTTTTTGAGCGCATCGTAATCGATGGTCTCGTCGCACTCCCGCACGCCGTAGGCTACGAAGTTGTAGAGCTTGCCGGACATGTTCACCGGGCTGCCGTGGGTCAGATGGCCGCCGTGGGACAGGTTCATGCCCAGCACCGTGTCGCCCGGCTCCAGAAGGGCAAAGTACACCGCCAGGTTCGCCTGCGCGCCAGAATGGGGCTGCACGTTGGCATGCTCCGCGCCGAAGAGCTGGCAGGCGCGGTCGCGGGCCATGTTTTCTACAATGTCCACGCACTCGCAGCCGCCGTAGTAGCGCTTTCCGGGGTAACCTTCCGCGTATTTGTTGGTCAGGTGCGAGCCCATCGCGGCCAGCACCGCCGGGCTGACGAAGTTTTCGGAGGCGATCAGTTCAATGTGCTGACGCTGCCGGTTTAGTTCGAGCTGCATGGCCTCGGCCGTCTCCGGGTCGGCCGCGCGGATGGTTCGAAAATCGATCATGGCGTATCCCTCCATACCTTCTGATGCGCTAAAATTCCGTTCTTCTCACTATACATGCTTTTGGCCCGCCGTTCAACCCCCACCGAGCCTTTTCCGTAGAATTAATCCTCCGAACGTCCGCAATGTACGGGTTTCGGGCCATGCTACAAGGGAATTAACGGAAGCGTAATTTGACTTCTCTTGCCCTCCGCTCTATAATGGTCAAAGAAGATCAGTTTTGAGAAGGAAGGATTTCCATGAACGCTCAGAAATTCACGCAAAAGTCGCTGGAGGCAATCCACGCGGCGCAAAATATCGCGATTCAATACCAGAATCAGCAGGTGGATCAGCCCCATCTGCTGGTTGCGCTGGCCGATCAGGAGGGCGGGCTGGTTCCCGAGCTCCTGAAAAAGCTGGGAGCGGAGCCCGAGGCGGTCATCAGGGCCTGTGAGCAGCTGATCGCGCGCATCCCGAAGGTCAGCGGCGGCGGCCGCGCCCAGGGCACCGTGTACGTATCGCAGGATCTGGACAGGACGCTGGTGGAGGCGGAGCAGACGGCGGAGCGCATGACGGATGAATATGTGTCCGTCGAGCACATCCTGCTCGCGCTCTTCGATACCGCCGGCCCTTCCATGAAGGAGCAGTTCCGGCGCTTCAATCTACGCAAGGATGCGCTTTTAACGGCGCTGCAATCGGTGCGCGGCGGCCAGCGGGTGACGAGCGACCAGCCTGAGGCCACCTACGACGCGCTCAAAAAGTACGGCCAGGATCTGGTGGAATTGGCCCGGAGACAGAAGCTGGACCCGGTGATCGGCCGCGACAGCGAAATCCGGAACGTCGTACGCATCCTGTCCCGGAAGACGAAGAACAACCCGGTGCTGATCGGCGAGCCCGGCGTCGGCAAGACCGCCATCGCCGAGGGGCTCGCCCAACGCATCGTGCGCGGCGACGTGCCGGATTCTCTGAAGGAGCGACAGATCTTCGCGCTGGACATGGGCGCGCTGATCGCGGGCGCGAAGTTCCGCGGCGAATTCGAGGAGCGCCTGAAGGCGGTGCTGGCGGAGATCAAGAAGTCGGAGGGCAAGATCATCCTGTTCATCGACGAGCTCCATCTGATCGTCGGCGCCGGCAAGACCGAGGGCTCGATGGACGCGGGCAACCTTTTGAAGCCCATGCTGGCCCGGGGCGAGTTGCACTGCATCGGCGCAACGACCCTCGACGAGTACCGCAGGTACATCGAGAAGGACGCGGCGCTGGAGCGCAGGTTCCAGCCGGTGGTGGTGGGCGAGCCGACGGTGGAAGACACCATCTCCATCCTGCGCGGGCTCAAGGAGCGCTACGAGGTCTTCCACGGCGTCAAGATCACCGACCAGGCGCTGATCGCGGCGGCCACCCTCTCAAACCGCTACGTCACCGACCGCTTCCTTCCGGACAAGGCCATTGACCTCGTGGACGAGGCCTGCGCGATGATCCGCACCGAGATTGACTCCATGCCCACCGAATTGGACGAAATCTCGCGCAAGATCATGCAGCACGAAATCGAAGAGGCGGCGCTCAAGAAGGAGACGGGCTCGCTCGCAAAGGAGCATCTGGCCGAAATCCAGAAGGAACTGGCCGACATGCGCGAGCAGTTCAAGGAGATGAAGGCGCGCTGGGAGCGTGAGAAGGGCGCCATCGGCACGGTGCAGAAACTCCGCGAGGAGATCGAAAAGGTTAACGCCGAAATTGAGCTCGCCCAGCGCCAGTACGACCTGAACCGGGCTGCCG
>JAEZTD010000423.1 GCA_023443705.1 Bacillota bacterium
CTGTACGCTCGATCTCGGCCTCGAGGTCTGCGACGCGCCGCTCCAGTGCCTTCTGGGATTCGCGCCGAAGCCGTTCCTTGCGCTTTTGTTTTTCAAGCTCCGTGCGGGTGATGCCGGAGGACACGTCGGTTTCCTCGAATTCTGCGCGGCGCTTTTTGGCGACGTAGTCTTCGTAATTGCCCAGGTATTCGTCGGTACCGTCCATTCGCATCTCCACCACGCGGCTGGCGATCTTGTTGATGAAGTAGCGGTCGTGGGAGACGGTCAGGATCGTGCCGGTGAATTCGGACAGCGCGTGCTCCAGCACCTCGCGGGAGTCCATGTCCAGGTGGTTGGTGGGCTCGTCCAGGATCAGAAGGTTGTCCTTTCGGAGCATCAGCTTGGACAGCGCCACGCGGCCCTTCTCGCCGCCGGACAGCGTCGAGATCGGCTGGAACACGTCGTCCCCGGTCAGAAGAAACAGCGCCAGCGCGCCGCGCACCTGATCGGGCTGCATGTACGGGAACTCGTCCCAGATCTCGTCCATCGCGGTCTTTTCCGGATGCAGCTCGGCCTGCTGCTGGTCATAGTAGCCCAGATCGACGTTGGCGCCGTAGGCCACCGTACCGGTGTCCGGCGCGCCGCGCCCGGCGATGATGTCGAGCAGCGTGGTTTTGCCCACGCCGTTGGGGCCGATGATGGCCACCCGGTCGCCCGCGCGCACCGTCAGACCGAAGTTTTCAAAGAGTGTACGCTCGCCAAAGCGCTTGGAGAGATCCCGGACCCGGAGCACCTCCTCGCCCGAGCGCCGCCGGGCGGCGAACTGAAAGCGCACTTTTTTCTCGCTGACCGGCTTATCCAGACGCTCCATCTTCTCCAGCCGCTTCTCGCGGCTCTCCGCGGCCTTGATGGATTTTTCGCGGTTGAATGAACGGTAGCGCTCGATGATCGCCTCTTGCCGGGCGATCTCGGCCTGCTGCATCTCGTATTCCTTCATCTGCCGGGCCAGCGCTTCGCCCCGCTTGACCAGGAACTGGTCGTAATTGCCCTCGTACTGGGTGAGCCGAGTCATCGAAAGCTCCGCCACCGAGTCGCACACCGCGTTCAGGAAATACCGGTCGTGGGAGATCAGGAGCACCGTGCCGCGGTATTTTTTCAGCGTCTCCTCCAGCCATGCGGTGGCGTTAAGGTCCAGGTGGTTGGTGGGCTCGTCCAGCATCAGAAGGTCCGGCTGGGAGAGCAGGATGCGCGCGAGGCACAGCCGCGTCTTTTCGCCGCCGGACAGCGACGCGGCCTTCTGGTCCTGCCGGTCTTTTTTAAAGCCCAGCCCCGCCAGCACGCCCTGGATACGGCTGGGCCACTCGTAGCCGCCGTCCGCTTCGAACCGCGCCATAAGCCGCGCGTACTCGTTGGACAGGCGCTGAAACAGCGCCGGATCCTCGTGGCTTTCGGCCATTTCGTGCTCGAGCGCCCGCAGGCGCGCCTCCTGCTGCTTGAGTGGGTCGAACACCCGCGCCAGCTCTTCCCAGACGGTCAGATCGTCCAGGATGTCCGCCTGCTGGGTGAGAAAGCCCACCCGCGCGCCCTTCGTGATCGACACGGAGCCCTCGTCCGGGGCCATCTCGCCGGATATGATTTTTAGTAGCGTCGATTTGCCGCTGCCGTTGACGCCCACGAGGCCCATCCGCTGCCCTTCCTTGACCGTGAGGTTCACGTCCTCAAGCACGCGGTTCATGACAAAACTCTTTCCAATCCCCTCAAGGGATAAAAGCACCATGCGTATTCACTCCAGACTCCGGGCGTCTGCCCGGGGCTTTCATCGCCGCTATCGTAGGCCGCGGGCGGGGTTTGTGCTGCCGTAAAAACAGGCGGCAAAGAAGCGCTCCAGGCGCCGAATTATTGTGCGCCGGATGGGAAGCTTGCGTGCCGCCAAAATACTTCTCCGATTTTTTATTATAGCAGAAACGTGCGCTTTGCGCAAAGGAAAAGCCGCGATTCGGGGTTTTGGCCCCATGCGGCGCGTGGTATAATGTAAGATATGGGGGGATGGCGATGGCGGGCGTTGCGGTAATTACGGGAGGCTCCAGGGGCATTGGCGCGGCGGCGGTGGCGGCCTTTCAGTCGAGCGGGTATCAAGTCGCGTTTTTGTACCGCGAAAGCGAAGCCGCGGCGGCGTCTCTTTCAGAAAAAACCGGCGCTTTTAAGGTGCAGGCGGATGTTGCTTCGCGGGAACAGGTTGAAAAAGCCTTCGCGCGGATTCGCGCGGGACTTGGACCGGTGGATGTCTTGGTCAACAACGCGGGGATTGCGCAATTCAGGCTCTTTGACGAGATCTCCGACGAGGACTGGCGGCGGATGATCGCGGTCAATCTGGACGGCGCGTTCTACTGCGCGCGGGCCGTCGCGCCTCATATGATTTCTAGAAAAAAAGGCGTGATTCTCAACGTATCGAGCGTATGGGGCGTGTCGGGCGCGTCCTGCGAGGCGCACTACGCGGCGTCAAAAGGCGCTGTGATCGCGCTGACAAAATCATTGGCGAAGGAGCTTGGGCCTTCGGGAATCCGGGTAAACTGCGTCGCGCCGGGCGTCATCCGCACCGACATGAACCGGGCGCTGGACGATGTCGCGCTCCGCGAGCTTTGCGAAAGCACGCCGCTGGGACGGCCCGGCGAACCTGAAGAAGTGGCCGCCGCGCTTTTGTTCCTCGCGGGGGAAGGGGCGTCGTTCATCACCGGGCAGGTGCTGGGCGTAGACGGCGGGTTTGGCTGAACGCGTCAGAACGGGGCGCGCTTCGCGCCATACTGCCTGGCGAGCCGGGCAATCAACTCTCCATTTGTGGGCTTCTCTCCCGGTGGCGCGTTGCCAGAGGCCCAGGCGGTCTCGATTGCATGGCGAATGGCGCGCTCAACATTGCGCTGATCGGTCTGGAATGCCCGCGCGATTGACGGATAAATTTCCGTGGTGATGCGCCCGGAGAGCTTCTCCATGTGGGACGCAAGGCCAACGGCAAAATGCAGGTAGCGGTAACCCGTGGAACCGGGGGTCACGCCCAGCGGCACCAATAGCTCGCTGATCACATCGACAGGTTCCCGGGCGGACGTGGGCGATGTCGCCTCCAAACAGTTCAGGCTGTCGCGAACGCGGCGGATGAGAATCGAAGGGTCCACTGGCTTCACCATATAGTAGTAGGCGCCGAGTGCCATCGCCTGCCGAATGAAGTGGTCTCGCGTCAGTTCCGTCAGCACGATGATGCGCACGTTCAGTCTGGCCTTGGACAGCGACTCCATCAGCGCAAAGCCATCCAGAATGGGCATGACCAGATCGGTGATCAGCACGTCCGGCTGCGCGCAGAGTACTGACTTGAGGGCCTCCGATCCGTCGTTCGACGTGGCGACGACATCCAGATCGTTCTCGCGCTCGAGCGCCTCCCGCATGCTATTTACAAAAGACTGGTTGCTGTCCGCGAGCATAATGCGTATCGGCGTCATACGAGCACATCCTCATCTTGTGTAATGGTGCGGGAAATTCCGGAGAATATAGTAATTATACCAAATGGTTAACCGTAGAGAAAGCACAAAAACAGACCGATAGTCACTAGTTTACAAAATAATAACCTATAAAACGCTAAATTTTTCCGAGGCGGTGTCGATAAGTAGTATTTTGTTCTGGGAGGAAAAGATCATGCACGTAACGATTGACAACCATCTGCTGGAGGCTGCGGAGGGCGCCCAGTACCGCGAACTGATCCCGCTGTTGTACCCCGAGGACGCGAAACGCGTGATGGGCGTCAGGCTGCGCGGGAAGACGTTGCCGCTGAACGCCCGCGCGGAGGGCGGGTCCTCGGTCGATACGCTGACCTATGCCCAGGAAGAAGGCGCGCGCATTTACGAGCGGTCCGTGCGCTTTGTGCTGCTGCTTGCCATCCGGGAGTTGTTTCCCGGCGTCAGGGTGCGCATGGAAAACACCACGCAGACGGGGCTGTACGCGCGGCTCGTGGGCGTCAACCTCACCGCCGCGATGGTCCGTCAAATTGAGGAGCGAATGCGGCAACTGGTCGCATCCGACATGCCCTTTGAAAAAAAAGTAATCACGCGTGAGGAAGCAATCCGCTATTTTGAGCGCGAGGGGCAGATCGACAAGGTGCGGCTTCTCAAATACCGCGCATTTGAACACTTCCAGCTGTACAAGTGCGGTGAAATGCTGGAATACTTCTACGGAGAAATGGCACCCTCCACCGGCTATACGCCGGTGTTCAAATTGGATTTCTACATGCCTGGACTGGCGCTGTCGCTGCCCGACCCGCAGGACCCGTCCTGTCCAGCTAAATTCCGCGACCAACCCAAGCTGATGCGCTGCTTCGACGAATCGGCGCGCTGGGCGGAAATCTTGGGCTGCGAAAACGCCGCTGACCTCAACGAGATGATCGCGCACCGCCGCATCCGCGAATTCATACGCATCAACGAGGCGCTGCAGGAGCGGTCGATCAACCTGATCGCCGACGAATTCATAAAAAGCGGCGCGCGGCTGATCCTGATCGCCGGCCCCTCATCCTCGGGAAAGACCACCTTCACCCACCGTCTGCGCATCGTACTGCAAGCGCGCGGGTACAGGCCGCACAAGCTGTCGTTAGACGATTACTACATCGACCGGGAGAATCTCCCGGTGGACGAAAACGGCGAGTTGGATCTCGAACGCATCGACACGCTGGATCTGCCCCTCTTCAACGACCACCTTGTGCAATTGATGCAGGGCGAGACGGTGGAAGCCCCGGTCTACGACTTCACGACCGGAAAAAGGCTGTCCGAACGACATATGATCCAGGTGGAGCGCGGTGAGCCCATCTTGGTGGAGGGCATCCACGCCCTTAACGAACTTCTGACCAGTGAGGTGCCCCACGGCAGCAAGTTCCTGATCTACGTCAGCGCGCTGACCACGCTGAATCTGGACGACCACAACCGCATCCGCACCACCGATGCGCGGCTTCTTCGGCGCATGGTACGGGATCACAATTTCCGCAACACCTCGCCGGAGGAAACGCTGGCCATGTGGCCTTCGGTTCGGCGCGGCGAGGCCAACTACATCTTCCCGCACCAGGAGAAGGCGGACATCATGTTCAACACCTCGCTTGTATACGAGCTGCCGATCCTCAAAAAGTACGCCTACCCGATGCTGTGCGACATCCCGCAGGACAGCCCCCACTTTACCCGGGCAAGGTCGCTGGTGAAGTTTCTGAACTACATACAGACCGCCGACGTGGAGGATGAGATTCCGCAGAATTCAATCCTGCGTGAGTTCATCGGCGGCTCCTGCTTTTACAGGGAGGGCGACTGATGGATACCATTTACTGGGAAAAGGGCGCGCCGGTGGCGCTCGACCAGACCAGGCTGCCGCTGCGGGAAGAATACGTCCGGCTGCAATCGGTGGAGGCGGTGGCGGAGGCCATCGAGCGGCTCGTCGTCCGCGGCGCGCCGCTGATCGGCGTCTCCGCGACCTACGGCATGGCGCTGTCCGCGTGCAGCAACCGGGGGCGCGCGGACTTTTTGGATGCGGTGCGGCGGGACGTAGCGCGCCTTCAAAGCACCCGGCCAACGGCGGTAAACCTGTTCTGGGCGCTCGACCGCGCGCTTTTGGAAATTGAAAGCGCGTACCGCTCGGGCGGTGCGGACGCCGCCGCAGAGGCGGCCCTTGCCCTCGCGGAGCGGATGAAGCGGGAAGACGCCGAAACCAACCGGCGGATGGGCGCGTTCGGCGAAAGGCTGATCGCGGATGGCGACGGCATTCTCACCCATTGCAACGCGGGCGCGCTGGCCACGGCGGGCTACGGCACGGCGCTGGGCGTCATCCGCTCGGCGGCCGGTGCGGGCAAGCGCGTACACGTCTACGCGGACGAGACGCGGCCGCTGCTTCAGGGCGCGCGGCTGACGGCCTGGGAGCTTCAAAAGGACGGCATTCCGGTGACAATCCAGTCCGACGGCATGGCGGCGGTTTTGATGGCTTCCGGAAGGATCCACAAGGTGATCGTTGGCGCCGACCGCATCGCGAGAAATGGGGATACCGCCAACAAGGTGGGTACCTACGGCGTGGCGGTACTGGCGAAGGCTCATGGCATCCCGTTCTACGTGGCCGCGCCGAGATCCACCATCGACCTCTCGATCGAATCGGGCGCGTCGATCCCGATCGAAATGCGCAACCCTTGCGAGATGCGATTTTTTCAAGGCGTTGCGTCCGCCCCGACGGATGTGGACGCCTTCAACCCGGCTTTCGATGTGACGCCCGCGCGGTACATCGCCGGCATCATCACGGAAGCAGGCATCCTGACCCCGCCCTTTGACGCATCCATCGCCGCCGCCATGGGGCCGTAGCGGAGGGCTGTAAGAGCGCGGCGAAAAAAATCGCGGCGCGGCCGCGATTAAAAAAACCTAGCCGCTTTCGACGCATAAATATTTTGCAATGGTATAAATCCCCCCGGTTCGCGCAAAATATTGGCGCAAGGGAGGGTTTATCATGAACGGAATGAAAAAGGGTTTCATCGTAACACTTATGCTGGCCGTGCTCGGCCTCAGCCTCGCGGGATGCTTCCGATCCACCACCGAAGTGACGCCGACCCCCACGCCTGTGCCTATGGTCACCAACATGCCCGGCGGCGTGGGCACCGTACCTGGAACGACGCTCGTACCCGGCGCGACCATGATGCCGGGCGCGACCATGTCGCCCGCCCAGCAGTTTAACTGGGCCACCCAGGCGGCCACGATCGAAAACCGCATCAACATGTTCTCGGAAATTCAGGAATCCAGCATCGTGACGAGCGGCTCCACCGCGCTGGTGGGCGTGGTGTTCACGCCCCAGTACAAGGGGGAAATGACCCAGCGCATCCGCGACATGATCGCCGGGGAAATTATGGCCGCTGACCCCGGCGTTCAGGTAGTGGCGGTGACGGCGGAACAGGCCGATGTGGCGAGCATCAAGCAACTGGCGCAGCAGCAGCGCTCCGGCGCCAGCGAGGATCAGATCAAAGCCGAGGTGGAAAAAATAGTCCGCAACGCCACCACGCTGCGCTGATTCGTTCGCGTAGC
Organism: Bacillota bacterium; assembly: GCA_023443705.1. Taxonomy (GTDB): domain Bacteria; phylum Bacillota; class Clostridia; order Christensenellales; family Aristaeellaceae; genus JAEZHK01. Next base: position 7,053 of record JAEZTD010000423.1, read on the forward strand.
CCTGCGCCGGTCAAGGAGGACCCAAACGCCGGCCGATGGAGGCCTGCGGGCGCAACGAAAAAGCCGGGGGACTGCGCATGCGCGCGGCCTTCCGGCTTAAGGCATCGAAAAACCCTGCAGGTTTTTCGATGCAATGGAGATACTGCGTGCGC
>JAEZTD010000019.1 GCA_023443705.1 Bacillota bacterium
CAGTGCGGCCGAGGCCGTCGTCCGGGGTATCTCGGACGACGGCGGCCTGTATGTGCCGGAGCAGATCCCTTCGCTCCCTTCGGAAGCGATCCGCGCCCTGGTGGGGATGCCCTACCATGAAGTAGCCGCCCGCGTGATGGCCGGCTGGCTGCGCGGTTTTTCTTTCGATGAGCTTATGGGCATGTGTCAGGCGGCTTACCGCTCCTTTGATACGCCGGGGGTCGCGCCGATTGTGCCGATTTCCGGCGATCGGCATGTGCTGGAGCTCTTCCACGGCCCGACGCTGGCCTTCAAGGACGTCGCACTGCAGTTTCTGCCCCGGCTGATGACCGCCGCCGCCCAGAAGACCGGCGAAAAGCGGGAACTCGTCATCCTGGTCGCCACATCCGGCGACACGGGAAAGGCCGCGCTGGCGGGCTTTGCGAACGTACCGGGCGTGAAGATCGTCGTCTTCTACCCCGACGGCGGCGTTTCGGAAGCGCAGCGCCTGCAGATGGTCACCCAGGAGGGCGACAACGTCCGCGTCATCGCCGTCAAGGGCAATTTTGACGACGCGCAGGCCGGCGTCAAGCGCATGTTCACCGACAGAGTGCTGGCGGAGACCCTCTCCGGCCGTGGCATGACGTTTTCCTCTGCCAATTCAATCAACCTCGGGCGGCTGGTGCCGCAGATCGCCTACTATTTCTGGGCCTACGCGCGCATGGTGGCCCAGAACCAAATCGACTTTGGAAAGCCGATCAACGTGTGCGTGCCCACCGGCAACTTCGGCAACATCCTCGCCGCCTGGTACGCCAGGGAGATGGGCCTGCCCATCGCCCGGCTGATCTGCGCCTCCAACCAGAACAACGTACTTTCGGATTTCATCGCCACCGGCGCTTACGATCGAAACCGGCCGTTCCACCTGACCTCATCGCCGTCGATGGACATCCTGATCTCTTCCAACCTGGAGCGCCTGCTCTATGAGCTCGCGGAACGTGATGTCGGCGATGTCTGCGCGATGATGTCGAACCTTTCCAAATCCGGCCGCTACGTGCTGCCCGCGAACGCCTTGAAGCGGCTCAAGTCGTTTATGAGCGGCGGCTGGGCGGACGAGGCGCAGGTGGCCGCGCGGATCGAAGCCACCTTCCGGGAGGAAAAATACCTGCTCGACCCGCACACGGCGGTGGCGCTGGACGTACACGCGCGCTATCAGGAGGAGTCCGGCGACAGGACGCCCACCGTCATCGCGTCGACAGCCAGCCCCTACAAGTTTGGAAAGTCGGTCGCCACCGCGCTTTTCGGGCACAAGGCTCAGGACAAGGACGACTTTGCCTGCTGTGCCATGCTGGCCGAAGCGTCCGGCGAGGAAATCCCGCCGGCAATCGCGCTGCTTCGGCAGAAGCGCGTGCTGCACAAAACCGTCTGTGACAAAGACCTCATGCAGCCTGCGCTCATGCAGGCGCTGGAAATCGCGCCTTGAGGAGGGTTCCATGAAGAAGCGGCTCGCCTGTCAACTCTATTCGGTACACGCTTCCATCGATCGGGATGCCGCGTACGCCGTGCGCGCGGCGGCCTCCCTCGGCTTTGAAGGCCTGGAGTTTTTCGGAAACGCGCTGTGGGACGCGGCGTTTGTGAAGTCCGCGCTCCGCGACACCGGCCTTGAAATCGCGGGCTGGCATGTCGCCATCGACCGGCTGAAGGATGAGGAGATCGAGCGGACGCTGGATTTCCAGAGCGAAATCGGCAACCACTCCATCGTCGTGCCCTGGCTTCCGCCGGAAATGCGCGACAGCGCAGACGCCTGGAAGAAGACCGCCGAGCTGTTCAACCGCCTCCATGAGCGCGTGAGCGGCCGCGGCATGCTGCTGGGCTACCACAACCATGATTTTGAATTTCTGCCTTTGGGCGAATCCGGCGAGACCGGCTGGGACATCTTCGCCCGTCTCACGCACCCGAACATCGCGCTGCAACTGGACAACGGCAACGCCATGGCCGGCGGCGCGGACCCGGTGGCAACGCTTCGCGCCCACCCCGGGCGCGGACGCACGCTGCATTTGAAACCCTACTCCCTGTCCCTCGGCTACGACTGCATGATCGGCCGGGACGACCTGCCCTGGCAGGCCTTCTTTAAGGAAGCCGACGATCAGGGCGCGACCGAATGGTACATCGCCGAGTACGAATCCGGCGCCATGGGCGGCGACATCGAAGGCCTCCGGGCCATGCGCGAGGCCCTCAGGGAGTACGGCCTGTGAAAGACAAGAAAAGGCTCATGTTGGCGGCGGCATTCATGGTAGTACTCGTGATCGTTGCGCTCATTGCCAGCCGCTGGATCGGGCGGATCCTTTTGGGCAGCGTGGATCAGCTGCAGGCGGTGGGCAGCGCGCCGCTGCCCACCGAGGACATCTGGATTGCGCCCACGATCGGCCCGGAAGAAGACTTTGCGGCGCAGGAAGCCGAAGCGCTTGAAAACCAGCCGGACCCCGAGCCCGAGCCCGCCGATGAGCCTGGTGGCTCCGCGCCGATCCTGGAATCGCCTGAGGACCTGGCCGGCACCGCCGATTCCAGCTCCATCGTGGACGAAGACCCGGCGGACGACTGAAGACACCAACGCCATCCGTTCATTCTCCTCAGAACCCTGCGCCCGCCTGCCGCCAAGGTTCCGGGTGGCCCGCCGCCTTGAGGAAATTTGCCCCACCAGCGCCCTTCGCTGGTGGGGCAAACGCATTTCCTGCGCACCTGTCGCCGGATGAAATTGAAGGAGAATAGACTCCGGTCGGCGACAACCCAAACTCCATGTCAGCAAGCGAGATTCCAAACCAGCGCGCCGGATTATTCTGCCGCTTCCTCGCCGGTCAGCGCGTCGATGAAGATTACCCACCAGCCGCTTTGCCCATCGCCGCGCCACATGTAGCCGTCAAGCCCCGGCGGCGGTTCCAGCGCGAAGGTACCCGGAATGCCGTAGCATACCGATACGGGCCGCTCATCCTCTACTCGGACGCCCACAAGCGAATGTGCCCGCCCGTCTCCAGGAAGCGGCGCGCACACAAAGGTGTATCCGTCCGCCGCGAAGGGTTGGCAGGCGGGGAGCTGCTGAAACAGTGCCCGCAATGGTTCGACGGCCTCTGGCCACTGAAGCGAGATGTCCAGCGCCATCTGAACGCCCGCGGACACTTCCCCGGCGTCGGGCACTGACTCCACGCCCTCTTCCTCGGCAGGCGCTTGCGTTTCCTCCGGTGTCTCCGACACGTGTTCCTCCGCCAAAGGTTCCTCCGCCTCCGGCAGGCCGCCAACCGGTTCAGGCTCCGTTTCGGCTTGTGCCTCGCCCTGCTGCGCTTCCTCGGTGGGCTTTGCCGGGCGGCGGTACATCGCACGGGCGGAACTCATCGCCTGTACCCAGTCCACCTCTGCGGAACCCGCCAGAAAACCGCTCATGACAGGCTCCACCACGCCGCTCTTTTCCGTCCGGACGATCGCGACGACGGGATAATCCTCCAGCGTATAGCCGTCAATGTTCCGGGGATCGAAGGTCCACGTCATCCCCGCCTGACCCCTGTTGTCCACCCGGAGCGAGCCCATGGGCACGGACGTCCAGCCGTTTTTGCCCTTGCGCAGAATGAGCGCCCTCAGGTCGTCCGACGTCCCCGCGCCGGCCACCGAGAAGCGCAGGCTGCCGCCCAGCGTGCGCCGCTCGAGGCGCACATGCCCGCTCATGCCCTTGACCGCGCTGCGCAGAAGAATCAGCGCGCGGCGGTAATCGTTTCGAATCATCCGATCGCCTCCCGGTCAAGCCTATGCCGAGGCGCGGCGCGGCATGACGCGAAGATTTTCCGTCATTCTCTTGATCGTTCACAGTTTGTTCACAAGCTATCCGACCGCGAGAGGGCGCTATTTGGTATAATGTAAACGCACAGAGGGAGGCGAGCGCATGATCGAACTAAAAGGTGTAACCAAGCGGTACGGCGATTTGCTCGCCGTCGAAAACGTCTCCTTTCACGTGGAAGTGGGCCAGATCCTTGGCTTTCTCGGGCGAAACGGCGCCGGGAAGTCCACGACGCTGGGCATCGCCTCCGGTTACATTCCGGCGACGGAGGGCCAGGTACTGCTGGATGGCCGGGACATTCTGGAAGAGCCGCGGTACGTCAAGCGGCGCATCGGCTACCTGCCCGAGCAGCCGCCCCTGTACCACGATATGACGGTGGACGAATACCTCCGCTTCGCCTGCGCGATCAAGGAAGTTGAAAAAAGCCGCATAACCGCCCACGTGGGCGACCTGTGCGATTTGACGGGGCTAAGCGACCACAGAAAACGGCTGATTCGGCATCTGTCCAAGGGCTATTGCCAGCGGGTGGGGCTTGCCCAGGCGCTGGCGGGCAACCCGGAGGTGCTGCTCCTCGACGAGCCCACGGTGGGCCTCGACCCGTCGCAGATCATCGGCATCCGGGAACTCATCAAGTTGCTGGGGCGGGACCACGCCATCGTGCTGTCCAGCCACATCCTGACCGAGGTTGCCGATGTTTGCGAGCGGGTGGCGATCATCGGCCGCGGCAGGATTCTTGCCCAGGATACGGTGGCGAACCTGGCCGGGGGCATGGGCGACGCGCGGCGCGTGCGGCTTCGGGCCGTGGGCGTCGAATCTGAAATCGAGACGGTGCTCAGCAAAGTG
>JAEZTD010000041.1 GCA_023443705.1 Bacillota bacterium
CCCACGGCTGCCCCGACGCCCACGGCTACGGCCACCCCCTCGCCGACACCAGCGCCGACCGCAACGCCAGTACCCGTCACCAATGAAACGGTATACAGGGCGCTTCTCATCGGCAACGAAGCCTACGCTTCCCGACTGAACGGGCCTTACAACGATCTCACCATGATGAACGCGGTCCTTAGCCTTTCGACCCTCAACGGGCAGGGTTACACCAGCATCGCCGCCAAAAAAGACCGTACGCGCACACAGATTCTCTCGGACATCGCTTCGCTCGCGTCGCAGCCGATAGACGCCAACGACGTTACACTGTTCTACTACTCCGGCCACGGCGCAAGAGCCTCCGCGACCGAAACCGGCACCGGCCTCGTGGGCGTGGATGGAACGCTTCTCAACGTGCCCACGCTCAAAAGCGCGCTGGACAATATCCCCGGCAGGGTGGTCGTCATTCTGGACTCCTGCTATTCCGGCATGTTCATCTCAAAGAGCAGCGGGACGACCCAGACCGGAGCGGATACGGGCTTTAACGACACGGTCGTGAACGCCTTCAAGGGAGAGAGTTCACCCTTTGTCAAGAAGGCACTGACCGCCACCAACTACAGCGTCATCACCGCCTCCAGGAAGGACGAAGCCTCGGTTTCGGTCGGCTTCAGCAACAATGGCACGCCGGTCTACGTGGGCCTTGCCACCTACTATCTGGCGATGGGCGCGGGCTATGACATCCTGAACCCCGCGGGCAGCGGTTTCGCCTGCGACGTTAGTCCGAAAGACGCTGTTGCCACCTTCGGTGAGGTATTCTCTTATGCCGACGCCAGGGTCGACGCTTTCCGGGCAAAGTACCCCTCGCTGGGCATCACCCAGGACATGCAATACTACACCGCCGATGGGACCCTTCCCCTGTTCGGACGCAACTGAGCGATCCAAAAATCAAAAACCGCGCAGCCCGAAAGGACTCCGCGGTTTTTTCTTCCCCGTTATGCCGCCGTTCGCGCGCGGCGCTTGGCGCGGCGGCTCGGACGGATGTTGGCTGCCAGCGCACCCGCCAGCGCGCCCACCAGCGCGCCCATCACAAATTCCGCAGCCAGAAGCCCCGCCGGGGCGATCCGCCCGTCGATGGCACAGTAGAGCGCGTACCCCAGAATCATGTACATGGCGCCGACGACCGCCCCCATCACAAAGCCTCGCCGCCCGCCAAACCCCACGGCCGCCACTGCGCCCAGCGCGATGCTGACCGCCTTGAGCGCCTGATTGACCGCCAGCACCGCACCGTCGCTGATGCCGCTGAGTACCACCACGCCGGCGAGCACCGCCATGCCGGCGAGCGTCGCCAGCACCGCCGCGCCCAGCCCTCGTACAAGCGCGATCATTGTCGCCCGCCGCTCCATCCAAATCCCTCCTCGCCCAAGCGTATGCCTTCTCACACAAAAAAATACCCCTGCTTGCGGAAGAGCTGGATAAGAAAGCGCCGGAGTCCCTTTACGGGGCCCCGGCGTTTGGTTCAAATCGATTCAGGCGGACCGTTTCAGTCGCTACGTTACACCTGCGGCTCGACGTCGTTCTCCAGCGGTGCGTCCTCGACGGAACGGATCGCCCAGCGGGCAAAGACCATCTCGGTCTTCTGCGTGCCGACGACGACCTTCACGGTGTCGTCCTTGATGCCGGTCACGGTGCCGTACACGCCGCCGATGGTGCAGATCCTGTCGCCCGGCTTCAGCGCGGACAACATGTCCTTGACGGCCTTGTCCTTCTTGCGCTGGGGACGGATCAGGATGAAATAGAATACCACGACGATGGCGAGCATCGGCAGAAGCTGCACGAGCATGGCAAGAATACCGCCGTCTGCGGCGGCACCTGTGGCATCGGCGGCAGCGGCCGTCGCGGCGGGATCGGCAACGGCATCCAGGAGCCAGTCGAAACTTGTAAACATGTTACTTCCTCCAAAATCAATCATACTGATTTATTATACTTGAGTTTGCGCTTGAGTACAACGGCTAAAACGCTCGACAGACGCACATTGCTGTAAAATTTTAGCGCTGCAAATGACGGGTTTACCACGATCCGCGGCCATTTGTCGCGTAGAAATCCTCCGCCCAGTCCCGGGTGGCGTCCTGCTCGATGGCGGAGCGCATCTCCTCCATCATGCGGGTCAAAAAGCGCAGGTTGTGGATCGAGCAGAGCCTTAGCGCCAGGATCTCCTCCGCCTTCAGAAGATGACGGATGTAGGCGCGGGAATAGTTCCGGCATGCGTAGCAGTCGCAGTCCTCCTCGATGGGGGAGAAGTCCCGCGTGCAGGTGGCGTTTCTGACCACCAGCCGCCCGTTTCGCGTGAACACGGTGCCGTTTCGCGCCACGCGGGTAGCCAGCACGCAGTCAAACATGTCCACGCCGCGGAGTACGCCCTCCACCAGGCAGTCCGGCGATCCGACGCCCATGAGATAGCGTGGCTTTCCCTCCGGAAGGATAGGGCAGACCACGTCCAGCATCTGGTACATGATGTCCTTGGGCTCGCCCACCGAAAGACCGCCGATGCCGTAGCCGGGCAGATCCCTGGCCGCGGCCTGCCGGGCACTCTCGGCGCGGAGTTCCTCGAAAAACGCGCCCTGAACGATGCCAAAGAGCGCCTGATCGTCCCGCGTCTTCGCGGCGATGCAGCGGTCCAGCCAGCGGATGGTTCGCCCCAGCGCGGTGGCGGCGGTTTTCTCGTCGCAGGGCCAGGCGGTACATTCGTCAAACTGCATCATGATGTCGCTTCCCAGCGCCTCCTGAATGGCGACGGCCTTCTCCGGCGACAGGAAGCGGGGACTGCCGTCCAGGTGCGAGCGGAACGAAACGCCGTCCTCGCGGACCTTCCGCAGCGCCGCCAGCGAAAACACCTGAAACCCACCGCTGTCGGTCAGGATCGGCCGGTCCCAGTTCATGAACTTGTGCAGCCCACCGGCTTCCTTCACCAGATCCTCGCCGGGGCGCAGGTGCAGGTGGTAGGTGTTGGCGAGGATGATGTCCGCGCCAATGTCCTTGACTTCCTCCGGTGACAGCGTCTTGACCGACGCCTGGGTGCCGACCGGCATGTAGACGGGCGTCTCAATCACGCCGTGGGGCGTGTGCAGACGGCCACGGCGCGCACCTGTCTGCCTGCAGGTGTGCAACAGTTCAAATTCAAACGGCTTTGGCAAGGGTATATCCTCCCTAAATCAATGGATCAGCATCGCGTCGCCAAAGGAAAAGAACCGGTAACGCTCGCGGACGGCCTCCTCGTAGGCGGCGAGCGCCCGCTCGCGCCCCATCAGCGCCGACACCAACATGATGAGCGTGGAGCCCGGCAGATGGAAGTTGGTGATGAGGGCGTCCACCATCTGAAAACGGAATCCCGGCGTGATGAAGATGTCCGTCCAGCCGGAGCCGGCCTGAAGCATCCCGTCCCTCGCCGCGGACTCCAGCGTTCGCACGCTGGTGGTGCCCACCGCGATCACGCGGCGGCCCTCCGCCTTGGCGCGGTTCACCGCTTCCGCCGCCTCCGGCGTAACCGAGTAGAACTCGCTGTGCATCTGGTGCTCGGAAATGTCTTCTACCTTGACCGGGCGGAATGTGCCCAGCCCCACGTGCAGAAGCACGGGGACGACCTCCACGCCCACGCCGCGGATTTTTTCAAGGAGCTCCGGCGTGAAGTGCAGCCCCGCCGTGGGCGCGGCGGCGGAGCCGGTCTCCCGGGCGTAGACCGTCTGGTACCGCTCCCGGTCTTCCAGCTTTTCGTGGATATACGGGGGCAGCGGCATCTCACCCAGTTCGTCCAGCGCAGCCTCGAGCGTGCCGCTGGCGACGTCAAAGCGCACCACGCGCCCACCGGCTTCGGTGGGTGCTTCGATGGTCGCGGTCAGCCGCCCGCCTCCGAAGGAGACGCGCGCGCCGGGCTTCAGCTTCTTGCCGGGCTTTACCAACGTCTCCCAGCTGACCGGCGAAAGCTGCCGAAGCAGCAGCACCTCGCAAGCGCCGCCGCCCGCCCGTTCGCCGATGAGCCGCGCTGGCATCACCCGCGTATCGTTGACCACCAGGATGTCGCCGGGTCTTAAGTAACCGGGCAGGTCGTAAAAATGCCGGTGCTCCGGCGCGCCGTCCAAGCGTCCCACCGCGAGGAGCCTGGAATGGTCTCTCGGCTCGATGGGCGTCTGGGCGATCAATTCCTCCGGCAGGGCGTACACAAAATCGCTCGTCTTCATTTTAAAACTCTTCTTTATTCAACGTCCATGCGCATCTGGTCGTCCTGCGTCGCGGCGGTGGGGACGGTCAACCCCAGGTGGCCGTAGGCGGCGGGGGTGGCGACCCTGCCTCTGGGCGTGCGCATCAGAAAGCCCAGCTGCAGAAGGTAAGGTTCGTACACATCCTCGATCGTGGAAGCGTCCTCGCCGGTGGAGGCGGCCAGCGTGTCGAGGCCCACCGGCCCACCGCCGAACTTTCCGATCATCGCAGACAGCATCGCCCGGTCGATCCGGTCGAGGCCCAGTTCGTCTATCTCCATGATGGTCAGCGCCTCGCAGGCAACCTGCGTCGTGATGCGCCCGCCCGCCTTGACCTCCGCAAAATCGCGCACCCGCTTAATGAGCCGGTTGGCGATGCGGGGCGTGCCGCGGGAGCGCCGCGCGATCTCGAGCGCCCC
>JAEZTD010000043.1 GCA_023443705.1 Bacillota bacterium
AAGTACCATCGTGATCGCCGCCGTCAACGTCGTCTTGCCGTGGTCGACGTGCCCGATCGTGCCTACGTTTACGTGCACCTTATTGCGCTCAAATTTTGCCTTCGCCATTGCCTTGGTTCCTCCCTAACTGTTTGATCAGTCCTTACTTGACTCCCAGAATCTTGTTCGCAATGTTCTTGGGCACTTCTTCATTGTGCTCAAACTGCATGGTGTAAGTGCCGCGGCCCTGGGTGCGCGAGCGGAGATCGGTGGAATAGCCGAACATCTCCGAAAGCGGCACGATGGCGTGGATGGACTGAAGTCCAGCGTGGGCGTCGGTGCCGACGATGCGGCCGCGCCGCGAGTTGACGTCGCCAATGACATCGCCCATGTAGTCGTCCGGGACGACCACTTCCACCTTCATCATCGGCTCCAGAAGGGCCGGATCGGCCTTTTGCAGGGCTTCCTTGAACGCCATGGAACCGGCGATCTTGAACGCCATTTCAGAGGAGTCGACGTCATGGTAGGAGCCGTCGTAGACGGTCACCGAGAAGTCGACCACTTCGTTGCCGCCCAGGATGCCGCTCATCGCGGCTTCGCGGATACCTGCGTCGATCGGGGCAATGAATTCCTTGGGAATCACGCCGCCGACGATCTTGTTGATGAATTCGTAGCCTTCTCCGGGCTGACGCGGCGCGAGTTCGATCCAGCAGTGGCCGAACTGGCCGTGGCCGCCGGTCTGGCGCACGTAGCGGCCTTCGCCCTTGGCGCTTCTCCGGATGCACTCCTTGTAAGCGACCTGCGGGCGGCCGACGGTGGCTTCGACCTTGAATTCGCGCAGCAGCCGGTCCACGATAATCTCGAGGTGGAGCTCGCCCATGCCCGCGATGATCGTCTGCCCGGTGGATTCGTCGGAGTAGGTCTTGAAGGTCGGATCTTCCTCGGCGAGGCGGATGAGCGCCATCGTCATCTTGTCCTGACCCGCCTTGGTCTTGGGCTCAATCGCGACGCGAATAACCGGCTCCGGGAATTCCATGGATTCCAGGATGACTTGGTTCTTGTCGTCGCAGAGGGTATCGCCGGTGGTGGTATCCTTGAACCCGACGATGCCGACGATGTCGCCCGCACGAACCTCTTCAGCCTCCTCGCGGCGATTGGCGTGCATACGCACAATACGGCCGACGCGTTCGCGCTTGCCCTTGGTGGAGTTGTAAACATAGCTCCCCGAAGTCAGGACGCCCGAATAGACGCGGATGAACGCCAGCTTGCCGACGAACGGATCCGCCATGATCTTGAAAGCCAGCGCGGAGAAGGGCTCGTCGTCGCTCGACTTGCGCTCCAGGACTTTCTCAGAATCACCCGGTGCCACGCCGGAGACCGGCGGGATGTCCACGGGCGAGGGCAGATAATCCACGATGGCGTCAAGCAGCGGTTGCACACCCTTGTTGCGGTAGGCGGTGCCGCATAGCACCGGCGTCATCTGGCCGCTGATGGTCGCCTTTCGAATGCCGGTCATGAGCTCTTCGATGGTGAGCTCCTCACCGTCGAAGAACTTTTCCATCAGCGCGTCATCGGTCTCAGCGACGGCTTCCAGGAGCTTCGCGCGGTATTCCTCGGCCTCCGCCAGGAGTTCCTCAGGGATGTCGGTCTCGTCGTGCTTTGTGCCCATCTCATCAACGTAGAGCTCCGCCTTCATGCGGATGAGGTCCACAAGACCCCTGAACGTGCCTTCCGCACCGATGGGCAGCTGAATCGGCACCGCATTGGCATGCAAGCGCTCCTTCATCATGTTTACCACCCGGTGGAAGTCCGCGCCGGTGATGTCCATCTTGTTGATAAAGGCGAGCCGGGGCACGCCGTACTTGGTGGCCTGACGCCAGACGGTTTCCGACTGAGGTTCCACGCCACCCTTGGCGCAGAACACAGCAACGGCACCGTCCAGAACGCGAAGGGAGCGCTCGACTTCGACGGTAAAGTCAACGTGGCCGGGCGTGTCGATGATGTTGACTTGATGGCCGCGCCACTCGCAAGTGGTCGCGGCGGACGTGATCGTGATGCCACGCTCCTGTTCCTGCTCCATCCAATCCATCGTTGCCATGCCTTCGTGTGTTTCGCCGACGCGGTGCACGCGCCCTGTGTAGAACAGGATGCGCTCCGTGGTCGTCGTCTTGCCCGCGTCGATGTGGGCCATGATGCCGATGTTCCTAACGTGATCCAGCGTATGGGTTCTCGCCATTGTCGAAAGCCTCCTTTCGCGAATACTCTTTTTTGTCGTATGGTCGATCTGTCATATTTTACCAGCGGTAATGCGCGAACGCCTTGTTGGCCTCGGCCATCTTGTGCATGTCCTCGCGGCGCTTCACGGCGCTGCCCGCGTTGTTGGCCGCATCCATAATCTCGCCGGCAAGCCGGTCGGCCATGGCGCGCTCACCGCGCTTGCGGGAGAAGGCGATCAGCCAACGGAGCGCCAGCGTTTGACGGCGCTCAGGGCGGATCTCGATGGGCACCTGATAGGTAGCGCCGCCGACCCTTCGGGCCTTGACTTCCATGGCAGGCATGATGTTGCCAATGGCCGCGTTGAACACCTCGACGGCTTCTTTTCCAGTCTTCGAGGCGACCATTTCAAACGCGTCGTAGCACACAGACTGCGCGACACCGCGCTTGCCGTCGTACATCATCTGGTTAATGAGTTTCGTAACGATCTCGGATTTATACACCGGATCGGGCAACACTTCCCGCTTGGGGATGAAACCACGTCTGGGCATCGTATTTCCCTCCTAAAAACTTCTAAAAAGCACGGGTAGTCGGAACCCTTGGATCAATCGGCCTTCCCGCCCCGGCATTTGGCGCTGCCGGAAAGCCCGACTCATCCACACGCTGCCCAAAAGATCCGCGTTCCTCAGACCCTTAGGGTGTAGTGCGAATGAGGCGGCGAAGGGCGATTACTTCTTGGGTCTCTTCGCTCCGTAGAGGGAACGGCTCTGCATGCGCTTGGCGACGCCCGCCGCGTCCAACGCGCCGCGGATGATGTGGTAACGCACGCCGGGCAGGTCTCGCACCTTGCCGCCGCGGATCAGTACAACCGAGTGCTCCTGCAGGTTGTGGCCGATGCCGGGGATGTAGCAGGTGCCTTCGATCTGGTTGGTCAGGCGAACACGCGCGATCTTACGAAGCGCCGAGTTGGGCTTCTTGGGCGTGAGCGTTTTGACGGACAGGCAGACGCCGCGCTTCTGCGGGCACTTCTGCAAAATGGGTGAACCAGACTTCGTAACAACCTTTTCCCTGCCTTTACGGATCAACTGATTGATCGTGGGCATGGAAGCACCTCCTTGATTTGGGTGGTTCTATTCATTGCGACGCAACCCTCGTCACACGATAGCCTTCTTGATACCAGCCGCCGCGGTGGGAACCGCGACGCCGGCCGCCTCGCCCAGCGCCTTCATCGTATCGACTTCGACGACGGGCAGGCCTTTTTGCCTTGCCAGTTCGATGACCCTTTGGGTGACGAGAAGATCGGCGTCGAGCGCCACAAACGCCATCTGGATTTCACCGGCCTCGATGGCCTTTTGAAGCCGCTTGGCGCCGACGATTTTCACGCCGCGGCGAAGCCTTTCCAGCATAAACGCATACCTCCCCCGGTCCCGAACCTAATCAGAATACCATTATGGCCGCTTTTTGTCAAATGAAATCTTGTAAACGCTGGGTTATCAGAAACTTCTACCAACACTTTCCGCCTGCGTCAGGCCCGGAGCACATGCTCCGGGCCTGACACAAAACCTCACAGGATTTAGTAGGCTTCGTGGATGGTCACATTCTTGTACCGCTTCATGCCGGTGCCCGCCGGAATGAGCTTGCCGATGATGACGTTCTCCTTCAGGCCCAGGAGCGGATCGGTCTTTCCCTTGATGGCGGCCTCGGTCAGAACGCGCGTGGTCTCCTGGAAGGAGGCGGCGGACAGGAACGAGTCGGTGGCCAGCGACGCCTTCGTGATGCCCAGGAGCACGCGCTTGGCGGTGGCGGGGCGGCCGCCGCGAAGGATGGTTGCCTCGTTCTCCTGCTCGAACTTGAAGATGTCTACGAGCGCGCCGGGCAGGAGCTCGGTGTCGTTGGCGTCGTCCACCTTGACCTTACGAAGCATCTGCCGCACGATGACCTCAATGTGCTTGTCGGCGATCTCGACGCCCTGGCGGCGGTAGACTGACTGGACTTCCTTTACCTGGTAGTCCTGCACGGCCTTGACGCCGAGGATGCGCAGAAGGTCGTGGGGGTTCACGGAGCCTTCGATCAGTTCGTCGCCGGCGTTCACGCGGTCGCCTTCCTGCACCTTGAGCTTGGAGCCATAGTTGAGGGGGTAGCGCTTGACCTCGTGGTCGTCGGATGTGATCACCAGCTCGCGGCGCTTCTTGCTGTCGGTGGCGATGGACACGACACCGGAGATTTCCGCCAGTGTCGCCTCGCGTTTGGGCTTTCTGGCCTCGAACAGCTCCTCGACACGGGGAAGACCCTGGGTGATGT
>JAEZTD010000074.1 GCA_023443705.1 Bacillota bacterium
CTGGGCAAGGAAATGATCCGCAACATCCTGGCCATCAGATTTGGCAACTCCCTTTTCGAGCCGTTGTGGAACCATCACTTCATCGACAACATCCAGATCACATCCACCGAAACCCTGGGCGTTGAGACGCGCGGCGACTACTATGAGCGGTCGGGCATCCTCCGGGATATGCTGCAAAACCACCTTCTGCAGATGCTCGCCCTCATCACCATGGAGCCACCGGTCGACCTGATGCCCGAATCCGTGCGCGATGAAAAGGTCAAGGTGCTGCGCTCGCTGCGGGGCTTCGACAAGGCTTCTTCCTGCGACAGGATTGTGATGGGGCAGTATGACCGGGGCATCGTACGAGGCGTGGAGGTGAACGCTTACCGGGAGGAGGACAAGGTGGCCCCCGATTCCCGTGTTCCCACCTACATTGCCCTGAGGGCCAGCGTGGACAACTTCCGCTGGGGCGGCGTCCCCATCTACATCCGCTCGGGCAAGCGCCTCGACAAGAGCCGCACACAGATTGTCATCGAGTTCAAGCGTCTGGCTGGGATCAGCGCCTACCCCGAGTTTGAAGGCCAGCCGCCCAACCTGCTGGTCATCCAGGTGCAGCCCGCCGAGGGGATGTATTTTCAGATCAACGCGAAGCGACCGGGCAACGAATTTCGGATGGAGCGCGTAGAGTTGAACTACTCCCAAAGCAGCCGCTATCAGGGCAATGTGCCAGAGGCCTATGAGCAGCTCATTCTGGAGGCGCTGCGCGCCAACGCTTCGCTCTTCACCCGCTGGGACGAGCTGGAGCACTCCTGGCGCTTTATCGAGAGCATGGAACACAACCGTGACCTGTGCTTCCGCCAGTTCTTCAGCTACCCCGCCGGATCCCGGGGGCCCGAAGCCGCCGACCGGATGCTCGCCCTCGAAGGCCGCCACTGGTGGGACATTATGGATGCCGGAGAATAAACAATGTGGGAGGTCCCTATGCGAATTATCGACATTTCCATGACAATCAGCGGCGATATGCCCGTCTATAAAAACGCCCCGGCCAAGCGCCCCGTCCATACGGTAGCGCGCAGCATCCCGCCCGACAGCATCAACGAATCCAGTCTGTCCTTCAACCTCCACACCGGCACGCACCTCGATTCGCCCTTCCATATGATTGAGGACGGCTGGGCCACCGAGTTTTTGCCGCTGGAGCGCCTCATAACGCCCTGCCGCGTGCTGGATTTGACACATGTGGAGGAGAAGATCACCCGCGGCGACCTGATCGATCTGGGCATCCGTAAGGGGGATTTTCTACTGCTGAAGACGAGCAACTCCGCGCACGACGGGTGGCGGGACTCGTTTGTGTACCTTGATAAGAGCGGCGCGGAGTATCTGGCGGCCGTTGGCATCAGCGGCGTGGGCACCGACGCCCTCGGCATCGAGCGCGCCCAGCCCGGGCACGAGACGCACATCGCCCTGCTCAAAAACGAAATCATCATCCTGGAAGGGCTCCGGCTTGGTGGCGTGGACGCGGGGCGGTATCTTCTCATCGCGCTGCCGGTGAAGATCGCCCGCGCGGACGGCGCCCCCACGCGGGCCGTGCTGGTGCAGGGTGCGTTGCCCACCGTGTAACGGGCCCAAAGCGCCAGGCGGCGTACTGGGCAAAGGATTGGATAACGCCACCAGTATGCTTGACTGGTGGCGTTATCCCGTTCCCGGCGCACACGCCGCCGGGAACTATTGAAGCCCTACGAAGACTTGATGGGCTGAAACGAGCCTAATCCATCGAGTGAAGCGCGCGCAAAAGAAGTGCTTCCAGCCGCGCGGTCAGCGCTTCCGGTTCGAGGCTTGGGCGCATGTGGCGGTGCGGGCCGCCCGCCTCCGGTTCAAAGTGCGTAACGCCCCGCTCATCCACGTCCACCCTGCCGAAATCGGAGAGCGGCATCATGTGCTCATCCTCTTCAAACGCCGCCAGCACCGTAATGAGGTCCCAACTGGGCCTGAGCATCCGTCCGTTTGTATGAATCCTGTAGGCCAGCGAAACCGGATTGTCCGGATAGTCCTGAAGCGCCGCGCCTGTCAGAATATTCTCGCCCACCTCAAAGGGACAAAAGAGGATCGGTGTCGGCCAATGCCGCGCAACGTAGTGTGCGGCTGGAATATCCTGCTCGACATTCCATTCCACAAACCCGCTCTCCGGCGTGAAGCTGCCCGCCATCGTGATCAGACTCAGCACCTTTTGCGCGATCAGCCGCGCCGTGGCCCTGTCGCACAGATAGGCGGCGAGGTTTTTGAGCGGCCCGATTGCGATGACCGTCACCGAACCGTCCTCCGCCTTTTCAAGCGCCTCGCGGAACACCCGAACCGCTTCCGGCTGGGGCGCGCCCTGAGGATAGTCGTTCGGAAACGCCTTCGCCACCTCCACCGTGTAGCGCAGCGCGTCGCCACTTGAGAGAAAGCCCGAATCCGCGCAAGTGCCAATCGGAACGCGAAGGCCGAAGCGTCGGTTGATCGCGGAAATCGTCGGCAGGCCATAGGGGCTTCCCGTGCAATGGGTGACGGCGAGGAGTTCGCACGCCCCTTCCGCGCAGAATTGATCGAGTATTGCCAGCGCGCCGGCATCGTCGCAATCCGGGCCGATGTCGGTATCAAGTATCACAGAAATTTTCCGCATCTTTAGTTTCCCCTTCCGATCCTGTACTCCCGCGGGCTGACGCCGTAGAACTTTTTAAAGACGTTGCTCAGGTAGCTGGCCTCTCCAAAGCCGGTGCGTTCCGCGATTTCATAGAGCTTTAAATCCGTACCGCTCAGCAGTTCCGCCGCAGCCTTCAGCCGCGCGCCGGTCACATAGTCCTGATAGTTGACCCCGGTCTGCTGCTTGAAGAGCCTGCTGACCTGGAATTTGTTGATGAAGAACTTCTGCGCCACGGCCTCCTGGGACAGGTCCTCGGCGTAGTGTTCGTCGATGTAGTGTTGGATGGCCTTGACAACCTCTTCGTCGCTGTCGGACGCAGGCTCTGCGTAAATCAGCGCCGGGTTGTCCCGGAGCACCGCGTCCCGGAGCGCCGCCAGCTTGTCCGAAAGCTCCTTGGGGTCGATGGGCTTTAAAATGTAATCCGCGACGCCGAATTTCAGCGCCTGCCGCGCGTACTCGAATTCGCCATAGGCGCTTAGTAGCAGCGTTCGCGGCATGGGCGTCTTCGTCTCGCTGAGCTTTTTGAGAAGGCCAAACCCGTCCAGCACCGGCATCTGGATGTCCAGCACCATGATCTCAGGCCGCGCGGACAGGATCAGCCGGTAGGCCTCGCTGCCGTTTTCGGCGTGGAGACTTCTTTCAAAGCCCAGCTCGAAAAGGTTCAGCGCCTTTTCCATGTATAGATGTACGGACTGCTGGTCGTCCACGATCAGAAGCTTCATGAATCATCCTCCATCCTGCTCGGCATCGCGAGCGTCACCGCCGTGCCCTCGCCTTCCCGGGATTCAATGTCGATCCGGCCATCGCCCTTTGCGGCGATGTTCATCCGGGTGTATACATTGCCAAGCCCAAGCCCAGCGCCGCCCGCACGCGGCTCCGAAAGGCTACCCATGACCTCCTGAAGCCGCTCCGGCGTCATGCCGCGCCCGTTGTCCCGGATGCGGATGACCAGCCGGTCCCCCGCTTCCCATGCGGAGATCTCAATCAGCGCGTGCTTGGGGTCGTCCAAAAACGCGTGCTTCAGGCAGTTTTCCACCACTGGCTGCAAAAGAAGCCTCGGGATGCGCGCGCTCTCAACGCCGGCCTCCACGGAGAACCGAACCTCCAGCCGCCCGGCGTGCTTTCGGGAAAACAGCGCGAGGTAGTCCCGGAGGTAGTCCATCTCGCGTCCAAGCGGCACGCTGGGCTGGTCGTTGTCCATCGCGTAGCGCAGAAGGCGGCTGAGCGAGACGATGATGTCGTCCGCGTCCTCAAAGTTTTTGTAGAGCATCTCCGTTTGCAGAAGCTGCAGCGTATTGAACAGGAAGTGCGGCTGTATCTGCGCCTGCAGCGCCGAAAGGCGCGCCCGCTCCAGCTGAAGCTGGGACAGGTAGTCCCGTTCGATCATCGTGCGCAGCCGCTCGATCATGCCGTTAAACTTCTCGCTGATCTGGATCAGTTCCACGTAGTGGTAGCCGGTCGGAATGGGCGTAAGCTGCGCCTCGTCGATCAGCGACACATCCTCCACCAGTTTCTTGACCGGCCGGTCCACGGAGCTTGAGATCAGCCGCGCAATCAGCGCGTTGACGGCGAGCAGCGCAATCAGAAACGGCAGCATGGACAGGTAGATCGGGCGGGAATGCTCGTGGATCTCCGAAAGCGGGATGTAGCTGACCAGCTTCCACCGGCTGATCTCAGAGGTAGAAAAGCTGACGAGGTATTCCCGCTCAGCGATCTCCGCGATCAGGCTTCCCTCTTCCTTTTCGTGGATCTCCGATCGCGCTTCGTCCGACAGGGCAAGCACCTCGCCGATGCCGCTGTTTCCGTTCTGGCTGACGATGACGCCATTCCCGTCCAGGAGCGCGATGCGGCCGCTGGCCTCATAATTGCTGCTCATCAGTTGATTGCCCAGCGCCGGGAGGTTGAAATTGCACATGACCACGCCCGTCGGCTCCCGCCGCACGTTGGTGACGACCATTGAAATCGAGAAAGTCAGCTGCCCCGCTGCGGTGGGCTCGATGCGCGGGTTGTAGTAGTCCTGCCGGTGCAGACCGACCATGCGCACGTAGACATTGCTCCGGGGTTCGACCGCCTCCAAATACCAATCCTGCAACAAAAAATCGTAACCCTTTATGAGGTTGGCTCGGTTGTTCAGGTTGTAGATGAAGCCGTTCTTACCGATGATGAAGAGATCCTGTATGTGGGGCTTGAACAGCGTGATCTCCCGAAGCGCGGCGGAAATTTCACGCTCGTAGGGCAGCGTGTAGGCATAAGTAGGCGCCGCCGCATTCAGGCAGCGCTGCACCGCCGTATCGCTCGTCAGCCGGATCATGCGGGCTCGCACGTCGGTGAGTTGGTTGTCCAGAATAATCGTGGCCTGGTCCATGACCTTTTCCACGTAACTTGCAACCTCGCCCTCCAGAATGCGCGACGAACTTCGCCCCGCCAGCGCCGCGAAAGCCAGAAGCATCAGGCTGTCGCACACGATGAACAGGATCAGCGAAACCGTGATCAGTTTCCTTGGTTTCCGACTTCCGCCCGATCGCATGCGCTCTCACCCCATAATAAGTATACCACCAAAGGACGCTGCGCAAAATCCGCCCGCGAAATGGTGTCAATATTTTATATATTTTCCTCAACAAATTACATGTAACCACCAAATTGTTTATGAGAGAATGAACTCGTGGGCAATGCCCAATACGACAACGGGAGGTTCCATGATGAAGAGACTGATGGTTCTGGTTCTCACGCTGTGCCTCGTCCTGTCCTCCTCGGTCATCGCGCCGGCGGCGCAGGCCGAGAACGACTTGACCGGCACCCTGTCAATCCTCTCCTGGTACAACGAGACGCTTTCCGAGCCGCTGATGAACGCCTTCAAGGCCAAGTACCCGAACGTGACGGTGGACTACACCTACGCGCCGCCGGTGGCGGACTACGTGGAGAAGCTCTCCACGCTGCTCTACTCCGGCGCGGCCCCGGACGTGTTCTACATGTGCCTTGAGAACCGCGAGGATCTCATCAAGGGCGGCTATGCAATGGATCTGTCCGGCGAAAGCTACATGACCGACGGCACCATCCCCGACGCCGTCAGGACCACCTACGGTGCGGACGGCAAGGCCTACACGCTGTCGGTGGACTGCTGGGTCGGCGGCGTGTTCTACAATAAGGACATCTTCGCCCAGGCGGGCATCGAAGGCGAGCCCCAGACCTGGCAGGAATTCCTGGACATCTGCCAGAAGCTGAAGGACGCGGGCTTTGTGCCGCTGCTTGACAACATGCAGGACGCAGCGGTCAACTTCGCGGCCCCGCTGTTCGGCGCCGAAACCTACAGCGCCAACCCGAACTTCACCTCCGAAATCTACGCCGGCACCAAGACCTTCTCGGAAGGCTGGACCGGCCCGATGGAGATGTACAACCAGCTGATCGAAAAGGGCTACCTGACCAGCGACATGGTCGGCATCACCAGCGACGACATCGTGTCCCAATTCGCCACCGGCCAGGCTGCGATGATGCTCTCCGGCAGTTGGAACTGCGGCACCATCGACCAGATCAACCCCGAGCTCAACTACGAATTGATGGGCATTCCCGGCACCGAGGCGGGCAACATCTACTACTGCGGCGCGATCAACGTCGGCCTGTGCATCAACTCCGCCGCCAAGAACGCGGACGTCGCCAAGGCGTTCCTCGCGTTTGCCGCCTCCCCCGAGGGCCTGAAGGCTCAGCACGAAGGCTACAACGGCTTCCTGATCGCCTCCGGCTATGAGCCCGAGGTCCGCGCCGAACTGGCCGACGGCGTCAAGGCTGTCAAGGAAGGCAAGTTCTACATTCCGATGGGCGAATGGCTCAGCTACACCGAATCGCTGCGCCTGACCTACGTCGCCGCGCTTCAGGACATCCTGATCGGCAAGGCCACCCCGGCGGAAGCCGCCGCGCGTCTCGACGCGAAGCTGGCAGAAGTTTCGAAGGGCTAAACAGTCAATCATTCGCGGCGATCGCTTCGCCGCAGAAGCCGCGCGGCGCATGAGATCCTGACGGGTTTTCACGCGACGGCGGAACGGTAATCGGGGGCTGCCGCGGTAACATGCTTTTTACACCGTAACGTAGTGCGCTCAGGCTATAATCACTACATAATGGGTGAAGAAGGGCGTGCCGCGGCAGCCCCTTGAAACAGGAGGGAAACCATGAACAAGCGAAAATTACTCGAGCAGGTGCAGTACGAGCTGTTTCTCGTACCGGCGCTGATTGCCTTCACGCTGTTCACCATTTATCCGTTGGTCAGGACGCTCATCTACAGCTTTACGGACTTCAACGGCGTGACCCGGGACTACGCCTTTGTGGGCCTTTCCAATTATGCCAAGGTGTTTCAGGACGACGTGATGAAGCAGGCGCTGTTCAATACGCTCTTCTACACGCTTTGCACGACGGTTCTGATCGTCGCAATCTCGATCCCGCTGGCGGTGCTCCTGGACAAGCCGCTGCGCGTCAAGACCTTCGAACGGGCGGTCTTCTTCTTCCCGTCGGTGGTCAGCGCGCTTCTGATCGGCTACATCTGGGGCTACATCCTGTCGCCGCTGCCCTCCGGTGCGCTCAACAAACTTCTGGGCACGCTCTTTGGCATGAAGCCCACCGGCTGGACCAGCGACCCGTGGCTGGCCAAGATGTGCATCATCGGCGTCGCGGTGTGGACGAGCACCGGCTGGCACACGGTGGTAAACCTGGCCTACCTTCAGTCCATCTCGCCGGAGTACTACGAGGCCGCGGCCATCGACGGCGCGACCCGCTTCCAGCAGTTCCGCTACGTGACGATCCCGCTGCTCGCCCCGGCGCTGACGATCAACACGCTGCTCCTTTTGACCAACGGACTCAAGGTGTACGAC
>JAEZTD010000127.1 GCA_023443705.1 Bacillota bacterium
CGTCCTCGTTTACGATCTCCCGGCTGACCAGGTCGACCCCGCGCATGTTCTGGGCGATCTCGGTGCAGAGGTTCGAGCAGTAGATCATGCCCGCCTGGGGGTTGGGGTTCAGGCGGTTGACGATGTCGCGGTTGAAGGCGAAGGGCGTGCCCGTCTCCACCGCGGACTTTAAGATCAGCCGCACCAGTTCCTTGAGGGCGATTTCGCGCTTTCTGATGCGGTCGTCCGCCAAGCAGTCCCGGTAGCGCGCTTCCCACTCGTCGCCGTAGTAATCCTCCAGCGAGTAGCCCTTGATGGTCAGGATGTCGTGGGGGCACATCAGGTACCAGCTCTGGTTCATATCCTGCCGCACCATCTTCCAGAAGAGGTCCGGATAGCATATGCCCGGGAACACGTCGTGGGCCTTTGAGCGGTCGTCGCCGTTGTTGGTGCGCATCTGCAAAAACTCCGGCAGATCCCGATGCCAGGCGTCCAGGTACACCGCCACAGCGCCCTGCCGCATGCCCAGCTGATCCACCGCGACGCAGGTGTCGTTGACCAGCTTGATCCAACGGATGATGCCGCCCGCCGCGCCCTCGAAGCCCCGGATGGTGCTGCCGGTGGCGCGCACCTTGCCGAAGTACATCCCCATGCCGCCGCCGTGCTTTGAGACCTTGGCGAAGCTGTCGATCGAGTGGTAGATGCCCTCCAGGCTGTCCGGCACGGTGTCGATAAAGCAGCTGGACAGCTGGTGGAAAGGCTTCCTCGCGTTCGACAATGTGGGCGTCGCCATCGTAAGTTGCAGCCGGCTCATGAGGTCATAGAACTTTTTCACCCAGCCGAGGCGGTCCACCTTTTCCTCAATCGCCAGGTGCAGCGCGATGCCCAGAAACATCTCCTGCGGGGTTTCGAGGGGCACCAGCTTCCGGGTGCGGATCACGTAGCGGGAGAGCAGGAGGTCCAACCCCGCGTAGGTAAACAGGTCGTTTCGAGCGGGGTCCATCAGTGCCGCGGCGGCCTCGATTTCGGCCCTTGAATACTTCTCCAGGATGTAGGGGCCGTAGAGGCCTTCGTCGGTCAGGTACCGGATTTTTTCATAAAAGCCGCCGATGCCGCGGCGCTTAAGCTCGCCCGAGAGTGTGCGCTCAAACTGGAACATGCGCAGACGCCCCGCGATGAACTCCCACCGGGGCGCTTCCTGGGTGGTCAGTTCCACCGCCGCCTTGACCAGAGCAGCGATTCTTTTATCTGTTTCCATATCCGCTTTCGCAAAGGAGATGTACTTGGCGGACAGGCGGTCAAGGCCGTACTCCTCCTCGTGAAAGTCCTTGCCGATGCGAAGGAGGCATTCCTCCAGCCCCTCCGCCTGAACCCCGGCGGCAATCTCCAGGCTCGCCGCGCGTTTTTTCGAGCGGTTTTCCCGGTAGAGGATGTAGCTTCTGGCCACCGGGTAGTAGCCGCCGGCCATCAGCGCCTGTTCCACCGCGTCCTGAATGGCTTCCACCGCCACGGTATCGCCGCCGATGCGCGCTTCCACATCCGACAAAAGGCGGGTCAGCGTCACTTTTTCGGGCGTTTGACCCACGCTGAGAAAAGCCCTTTCCATGGCCTGAATGATCTTGGACGAGTCATAGGATTCCTGTAAACCGTTTCGCTTTGTGATGAACATGGCTGAACCCACTTTCGCTGGTGTTGGACAACATCTCTTACTTACCAGGTTTTACCCCCCGCGAAACATCCATATATTGTGCATCCCTCAGGATTTCATACCACATATAGGCCGCTGCCCGCAGGCGCGGCGCACGAAAAAGGCCTCCCCTGATCGGGGAGGCGCGCGCCGCAATAAATCTGTTTTGCGGAAAAGAGGCCCCTTTTCGGGTTAGGATTCGCCCGCGCCGTTATTCCCATCAGGCCTTGCCAAATACGTCCTTCCAGTAGCGGAAGTGGTCGTTCATCGCGTCCACCACCCGCGCCTTGTCCCGGCTCGCCACGACCTCGTAAAGGTTTCGGTGCAGCGCCAGAAGCTCGTCCAATTCGCCGTTAGCGCGAAAGCGCTCGGTCGCCTTCTGGCGGGAGCCCCGGGCGACGCGCTCGACCACAAAGGACATCTTCTCGACCAGCGGGTTTCCGGCGATGCGCTGCATCTCGTCGTGGAAGGAAATGTCCGCCATCATGAGCGCCTCGGTGGTGGGCGAATGGCGGATGGTCTTCTCCAGGTATTTGAGCGCCGCATTCAGCCGCTCAACGTCCGCCTCGGTTGCCTTTTCTATGGCGAGCTGCAGTACGCCCACCTCAAAGATGTGCCTGAGCTCAAGAACCGCCGGCGTCGAGCCGCCCTCCAGGATCAGGCCGTAGATCATGGGTTCCATCATGCGGTCGTTGAAGCCGTCGGCGACAAAGGTGCCCTCCGCGCGGCGAATGACCAGCACCCCCACGGTGACCAGCGCCTTGATCGCCTCGCGGACGGAGTTGCGGCCGACGTTCATGGAATCGGCCAGTTCGGTCTCGGTGGGGATTTTCTGGCCGGGCGCCAGCTGTCCGCTGAGAACCGCGTCGCTCAGCCGAGCGATGATGCGGTCCACAATGGACTTCTGTTCCATCGGGCGGAGCAGCGGCTCGCTGAGATGTTTATCGGTTTCAATATCCACTTTGTTCACTCCATACAATGTTTTTTCCCTCCGCCGAAAGCGGATTTCACAGCCTGACAAGGCCCGTGCGGAGGGGCGCCGCCGGGACGATCCCTTTGGCTTGCGGGTTCTCTTATTGCCTTATTATACAGCCCGCGAAACAATACGTAAAGCGCGCCCGGACGCCCGCTGTTGTCTTCCACATCGCGTCGGCGCCACACAGAAATCTCGGGACTTGTCCCGGTTCTCCTTCCCAGGAACGGACCTACGTAGGATGTTTAACTTCATCATAGCCTCCGCCCGCGCCGCTGTCAAGGGGAATCTTCCGCGCTTCTGCGGTGTTCCTATATCCATAATTCTCTGATTACGATAATTATGATTTATGCACTATTCTATCTCGTCTTTTTGTGTGATAGATAGAAAATGCTGTGTGCGTGATAATTCCCATTGACAGATAACATCCTACGTAGGATAATTTTAGTGTTCTCGGGGCCGCCGTGCAAAAACGTTCGTGCCATTGCACAGGGCGGCAGGGGCGAGAAAGCAGGCGGGCGTCGCCCGCGAAACGCTGTGACCAAATCGGAAGAGGAGAGGTAAGCAAGATGAAGAGGTTTGTCACGCTGACCCTGGCAATGCTGATCGCGGTTTCGATGCTGTGCGTCGTGCCCGCCGGCGCGGAAGCCAAGTTCCAGTCCAGGAAGATCAAGATCCTGTCCATCTGGGACGAGACCGACCCGTCAACCAACGGCTACATCCTCAACGAGCTGTCCAAGGAATACGCCCAGACCGTCGAAGGCTTCGAACTGGATTACGAATTTGTGTCCATCGAGAACCTCGACCAGAAGGTCACGACGCTGATGGCGTCGGACGACCTGCCGGAAATCTGCATCTACGAGAGCGGCAAGCGCCTGAAGAAGGTCATCGAGTCCGGCCAGATCCTGGACCTGGACAAGACGCTGACCGAGCTGGGCATCCGCGACTCCGTCGACGAAGGCGCGGCCTCCCTCCTGATCAACCTCGTGGACGGCGTGGGCCTTTATGACCTGCCGCTGGGCCTGAACGTGGAGGGCTTCTGGTACAACAAGGCGCTGTTCGAGAAGGCCGGTGTCTCCGTGCCCACCACCTGGAGCGAGTTCCTCGCCGTCTGCCAGAAGCTCAAGGACGCCGGCATCGTGCCGATCGCCCAGGGCGGCAAGGACAAGTGGCCCATGACCCGCGTGCTGAACGCGTACCTCGTGCGCCACGTTGGCAAGGACGCCGTCAAGGACGCCATGGAAGGCAAGACCAAGTGGACCGATCCCGCCTACGTTGAGGCCGCCCAGATGTTCCAGGATATGGCCAAGAACGGCTATTTTGTGGAAGGCATGACCACCATCGATCCCGGCACCGCCACCTCGATGCTCACCGGTGGCCAGGCCGCCATGCAGTACAACGGCAGCTGGATCACCCAGAGCCTGGCGCTGGACACCAACCAGGCCGGAGCGGATGGCATCGGCTTCTTCAACGTGCCGGTGGACAACGACCAGAGCACACTGGACGATTACTCCATGAACTGCGGCAACATCATGATGTTCTCCGCCAAGAAGTACGACGAGGCCGTCGGCGACTGGATGAAGTATGTGCTGCCCCGCATCGGCGACTACGCCATGCAGAACTTCGGCACCTTCAAGGGCTACAAGATCAACGAAATGCCGCAGGATCTGCCCGTCTACACCAAGATCGTGGGCGACGCGCTGGCCGGCGCGAAGGGCGCGTTCCTGTGGTTCGAGTCGAAGATGGACTCCGAGACCTCGACTCTGGCGCAGGACAACATCGCGCTGCTCTACTCCGGCGAAATGACCGCCGAGGAGTACATGACCCAGCTGCAGACCTCCGCCGACAAGAACCGGGCGTAACTTCCCGGCTGGTACAACCGCTCGAAAACCCCACATGGGGATTGCGGGCCGCTCGGCGGCCCGCAATCCCTCTGCTTCAAAGCCTGCGAAACCCATGACGGGGCATTTCACCTTCGGAAGGGGGCAAGGTCTCTTTGGAAAAGGTGCTGCGCGACAAAACGGCGATCCTCCTGTTTGTGCTGCCCGCCTTTCTGATCTTTGCGTTTGTCATTCTCGTCCCGATCGCGTGGACGTTTGTGTATTCGCTGTTCTCGGGCATGCCCGGCCTGAAATTTACCTTTTACGGACTCCAAAACTACCTGGACATGTGGTTCAACCCGCAAACCATGAACGCCATCAGCGTAAACTGGCGCTACATCCTGATCGTCACGCCCTGTCAGGTGGGCTTCGGCCTCATGGCCGCGCTGATGGTGCACTTCAGCGTCAGGCGCTTTAAGACGCTTTCCATCACCCTGATCTTCATCCCCACCATCCTGCCCGCGGTGGCGGTGGCACAGATGTTCATCAAGATGTACGCGCTGGTGCCCGCCCACGGCCTCGTGAACGCGGTATTGTCCTCCGTGGGGCTTGAGGGGCTGGTCAAGGCATGGCTGGGCTCCTCCTCCACCGCCTTCGGCGCGCTGTGCATCATGGACATCTGGACGGCGATCGGCTTCTACACGGTCATCATCTACGGCGCGCTGGTGGACATCCCCGACGAGATCATCGAGGCCGCCCGCATAGACGGCGCGAACAGCGGAAGGCTGTTTTTGCACGTGCTCCTGCCCATGCTTAAGACGATGATCACCACCTGCTTCGTGTTCAGCTTCACCGGAACTCTGAAGATGTTCGAATCCGCCACGGCGTTGACCGGCGGCGGACCCGGCAGCGCCACCACCTCGATGACCATGAACATGTACCAGAACGCCTTCAAATTCGACCAGTACGGCTACGGCAGCACCATCGCGATCTTCATCCTCGTCCAGTGCCTGCTCGTGACCCAGATCGTCAACTGGATCGGGAAAGAGAGGTATTAGCGCATGGTCAAAAAAGCGGGGCCTCTGACCATCCTGGGCAAGGCGCTGATCGCGCTGTTTCTGTTCGTGGAGATCTACCCGATCTTCTGGATTCTGATGAGTTCGTTCAAGAGCAACGACGAATTCGCGCTGTCCGCTTCCTATGCGCTGCCCCAGGGCCTGTACTGGCAGAACTACGTGGAGGCCTGGAACCGCGGCCGCATGAACATCTACTTCATGAACTCCGCCATCGTGACGGTGATCTCTCTAATTTTAATCATTCTCCTGTCCACCACCAGCGCCTTCGCGCTGACCAAGATGCTGTGGAAGCTGCGAGGCCGGGCGATGCGCCTTTTCCTGTCGGGCATCATGGTGCCCACGGCGGTGGTGCTGATCCCGCTGTACACGATTTACAACCAGCTGGGCCTGATCAATTCGCGCTTTTCGCTGATCCTGACCTACGTTGCCTTCGGCCTGCCGCTTTCGATCTTCCTGCTCAGAAGCTACCTCGTGGCGCTGCCGGACGATCTGATGGAGGCCGCAGTCATCGACGGTGCGAACATCTACAAGGTGTTCTCCCGCATCGTGCTGCCGCTGATGAAGACCGGCATTGTCACCGTGGGCGTCATCCAGTTCTACTTCCGCTGGAACGACCTGATGTTCTCGATGACCTTCATCAACGACAGCGCGCTTAAAACGGTGCAGACCGGCCTTCTCTATTTTTCCGACCAGTACGGCAACCGAAACTGGGGCGCGATCTTTGCTTGCATCGCGATTTCGGTGATGCCGACGCTTCTGATCTACATCTCGATGAACAAGCTGGTCATCGAGGGTATGACCGCCGGCGCGGTAAAGGGCTGAAATATTCCAGATTCCCTGCCCGCATGACGCGATGCGGACAGGGAATTTGCGCGTCCGCGTCGAATCGTGCGTTTGTGGTTTCCAACTCGTACATATCAGGAGGACACTTCTATGGGCAGTCTCTCGGTGGGCAGGCTTCTGACCAACCATCTGACAAATCCTCTGGGCTACGCATTGGAGCGCCCTCGCCTCTCCTGGGTGGTGGATGGCGATGGCAATGCCCAGGGCCTCAAAACCCGCGTCGTGGTGGCACTGGACGAAAACCTTGATTCGGTCGTTTACGACAGCGGCGAGCGGGCCGGTCTCGACGGCATCTGCCATCCCCTCCCCTTCCACCCCGCGCCGCGCACACGCTATTTCTGGCAGGTGGCGGTATCGCGGGGCGGCGAACGGGCCGAGAGCGGCGTGGCGTTTTTTGAAACTTCCAAGCTGGACGAGCGCTGGGAAGCGGACTGGATCACCCCCGACTTCCCGGAGGACTGGCACCCGGTGCTCTTCACCGGTTTTACGGCGGACAAGCCCGTGAAAAGCGCTCGGGTCTACACCTCGGGCCTCGGGCTTTACGAGCTTTCGCTGAACGGCCAAAAATGCGGGAACGAATACCTGTCGCCCGGCCTCGTGGCCTACGACAAGTGGCTGCCCTCCCAGACCTACGACGTGACAAACGGGATCGCCGCCGGGGAGAACCACGTCGAGGTCGCGCTGGGCAACGGCTGGTACAAGGGGCGCTACGGCCTGAACCGGCGGAAAAAATTCCAGTACGGCAGCGAATTCGGGCTGATTCTGGAGCTTCACATCGCCTATCAGGACGGCACGGAAGCGCGCGTTCTGTCGGACGGAAGCTGGCGCGCCCGGCGCAGCCCGGTCATGGACTCCGGCATCTTTGACGGTGAAACGCGGGACGATACGGTCGATTGCGCCGCGGAATACCCGGTCAAGCTGTTGAAGACGGACAAGGCCCTGCTCGAGCCCCGGCGCAGCCCTGCCACCCGCGAGATGCTGTCGCTCTCCCCCATAGAGATCCTCCATACCCCCGCGGGCGAGACGGTCGTCGACATGGGGCAGAACATGGTGGGCTTCTTCAGCTTCTACTGCGACGCGCCCCGCGGCGCGCGCTTTCACCTGCAATTTGGCGAGGTGCTGCAGGGCGGCAATTTCTACCGGGACAACCTGCGCACCGCGAAGGCGGAATATACATACGTATCGGACGGCACACCCAAATGGGTGCGCCAGCAGTTCACCTTCTTTGGCTTCCGGTACGTAAAACTGACCGAGTGGCCGGCGGAGGTTCGCCCCGAAAACCTCCGTGGCATGGTGCTCTATTCCGACATGACGCAGGCGGGCAGCATCGTCACCGGGAACCCCCTCGTCAACAAGCTCGTTGAAAACACGCTCTGGGGCCAGCGGGGCAATTACCTGGACGCACCCACCGACTGCCCGCAGCGGGACGAGCGCATGGGCTGGACTGGCGACGCACAGGTATTCTTCGGCACGGGCGCGTTCAACATGGACGTGTGCGCGTTCTTCGACAAGTTCCTCCATGACCTGATGAAAGAGCAGGCGGCGCTTGGCGGCTGGGTGCCGGTGGTGGTGCCGAGGCACGACGTGAAGCAGGTGGGCGCCTGCGCCTGGGGCGACGCCGCCACCATC